>NZ_JBHVYK010000100.1:0-27166 GCF_042880855.1 Streptomyces sp. NPDC058291 | reverse complement strand
GTCCGCGCCCACCGTGATCTCCACGCGCGCGTGCGGCCGCGGCAGCGCGGCCGTCGCCTCCTGCCGCTCCTCGATCCGCACCGCCCGCCCGAGCACGCCGCTGGTCCCCGTCACCCCCGCGACGGCCAGCGCCGCCGCGGCCGCCGACGCCTCGTCGCCGTCCAGGGCCGCCCCGGCCGGCAGCGGATCGGCGGACGGCTCGGGCCACACCATCGGCTCCTCGTCGAGCAGCGTCGTCACCCGCAGGTCGACCTCCGACACCACCAGCCCGAGCCGCTGCTCGGCCGCCGCCGCCAAGGCCGCCCGCAGCCGGGCCGCCGCCGTGGGCAGCGGCTCGGACGCCGCCGCCGCGCACTCCGCCGTCACCCGCAACGGCCCCGGGGCGAGCGCGCTCGGCGGGGCCGGCACCGCCGGCTCGCCCGCGTCCTGTGGCCCCGAAGGGCCGAGCCGAAGCGAGCCCAGCCGCACGCCCCGCACCTCCCGCGCCGCCCGCCGCAGCACCGCCCCGGCCGCCGCCTCCGTGATCCACGCACCGTCGCGCGGGCCGCCCAGCGGGAGCAGTCTGCCCAGGCCCAGCTGATGCCGTACCGCGCTCGTCCATCCGTCCGCCGTCATTGCTCCAGCGTGCCGCATCCCCGGAGCGAGGTCGGGCAAACGCGCTTACCGTGGTCGAAGGGGAAGAAAAGGAAACGGACGGACATAAGGACGTGCGGCGATGACCGAGGCAGTCGAGCAGAACCGGACGCAGACCCCCGAAGGCGGCACGGATCCGCTGCAGACCCGTAAGACGGCCCGGCGCGGCGGCGGCGACCCCGCGACCCGCGGGCGGACCACCATCGCCGACGGGGTCGTGGAGAAGATCGCGGGCCTCGCGGCCCGGGACGTCCTGGGCGTGCACACGATGGGCAGCGGGTTCAGCCGTACCTTCGGCGCCGTGCGCGACCGGGTGCCCGGCGGCTCCAAGTCCGTCACCCGGGGAGTGAAGGCCGAGGTGGGCGAGGTGCAGACCGCGCTCGACCTGGAGATCGTCGTCGACTACGGCGTGGCCATCGCCGACGTCGCGCAGGCCGTGCGGGAGAACGTGATCGCGGCTGTGGAGCGGATGACGGGCCTGCAGGTCGTCGAGGTCAACATCGCGGTGAGCGACGTCAAACTGCCCGACGACGAGGAAGAGGAGCCGGAGCAGCCCCGGATCCAGTGAACCGCCCGACGGCACACAGCGGCCCGGGTGACCGGACCACCGAGGGGAGAGCACCTTGAGCATGGCCGTGGTCGGCATGATCGCCGGCATGGCGCTGGGCTTCGCCGGATACTTCGGCGGGTTCGGGGCCTTCCTGCTGGTGGCGGCACTGGGCGCCATCGGATTCGTCGTCGGCCGGTTCCTGGAAGGGGACCTGGAACTCGGCGACTTCTTCCGCACCCGCGACGACCGCCGCCGGTGACCACCGTGAACGAGGGGAGCGACGGCGCCGGCCGGCCCCCCGGCGCCGTCCCCGTCCCCGCGGGCCGGCGCGGCGCGACGCGCATCGCCGACCGGGTCGTGGCGAAGATCGCCGCCCAGGCCGCGCGGGAGGCGGTCGGCCCGCTGCCGCCGGACGCCGGACGTCCGCACGCCACCGTCGTCGTGCGCCCGCAGGCGCGGCCCCCGTCGCGCGGCGGGATCCCGGTGGACGCGGCGCACGTCCGGATCCATCTGGAACTCGGCTACCCGACCGACATCGGGTCCCGCTGTCACGAGGTGCGTCGTCATGTCGCCGAGCGGGTAGGCGCGTTGGTGGGAATGGAGGTTCCGGAGGTCGCCGTCCAGGTGGAACGACTGCACCTGGCCGCAGCCCCCGGCGCGGCACAGGGGAGGACACGATGAGCGAGCTTGGAGACCGGTCCGGTGGCGCGGCGCCCGTGCTGGACAAGCCCGCGCGGGAGGAGGTCCCCGAGGAGGCCGCCACACCCGCCGGCCGCCGCTTCTGGTCGGCGCGCCGCCTTCCGGCCGCCGTCGTCGCGGTGCTGCTGCTGATCCTCGCGGCCGCCTTCCTCTACGACGTCGCCGCCGTGCGCGCCCACCGGCCCGCCATGGCCTGGCGGCGTGCGCTCGCCCGTCAGCTCGCCGAGCGCCCGCTGGACGACGTCTGGGTGCTGGTCGGGGCCGGGGTCGCGGCCGCCCTCGGTCTCTGGCTGATCGTCCTGGCCGTCACCCCGGGCCTGCGCGACGTCCTGCCGATGAGCCGCCCCCACCCCGACGTGCGCGCCGGCCTGCACCGGGACGCCGCCGCCCTGGTGCTGCGCGACCGGGCCATGGAGATCGCCGGAGTGCAGTCGGCGCGGGTGCGCGTGCGTCGCCGCAGGGCGGACGTCCGTGCCGCCTGCCACTTCCGCGACCTGGACGACGTCCGCGCCGACCTGGACACCGTCCTGACGGACGCGATCCGCGGCCTGGGCCTGGCCCGGCCGCCCGCGCTGTCGGTCCATGTGCGCCGGCCCGGGAAGAAGGGGTGAAGGCGATGCTCGGGACCGTCAACCGCGTGCTCGCGGGAGTCGTCGGGCTGACGCTGCTCGCCGTCGGCGGGGCGGTGCTGGCCGTCGGGCTGGGCGTCTCCCCGCCCTCGTGGTGGATCCACGACGACCGCCATGACGCCCTCCTCACGGCCGCCGAACGCACCCGCTGGCGCGACGAGGCCTGGTGGTGGCCGACGGTCCTCGCCGGCCTGGCCCTCGTCGTGCTGCTGACCCTGTGGTGGCTGACCGCGGTCCTGCGCCGCCGCCGGCTCGGCGAGGTCCTCGTCGACACGGGCGACGGCGCGGGAGCGCTGCTGCGGGGCAGGGCGCTGCAGGGCGTGCTCGCGGGGGAGGCCGGCCGGCTGGACGGCGTCGCGCACGCCCACGTCCACCTGACGGGCCGCAGGGACGCTCCCGAGGCGCACGTCCGGCTGTCCCTGGAGCCGCACGTGGACCCGGCGACGACGCTGAACCGCCTCACGGCGGAGGCCCTGGCCCACGCGAGGGACTCGGCGGCCCTGCGGGCACTGCCGGCGACGGTGCGCCTGAAGGGCGTCCAGCACAAGGCCCGACGGGTGAGCTGAGCAGCACAAGGCGCGACGGGTGAGCTGAGCCGTCCCGTGGGTGGACCGTGCCGGTGTTCTCGGGGCGGCTGCCTGGGAGGGCGTCAGAACCCGTGCCGCATCCCGCCGTCGACCGGCAGCATGATCCCCGTCAGATAGGAGGCCGCCGGCGACAGCAGGAACGCCGCCGCCCGGCCGAACTCCTCCGGCGCGCCGTAGCGGCGCAGCGGGATCCGCGACTCGTTGGCCGTCCGGGTCGCCTCGGGATCCGCCGACAGCGCGTCCAGCTCCCGCACCCGGTCGGTGTCGATGCGCGCGGGCAGCAGCCCCACGACCCGGATCCCGCGGGGGCCCAGCTCGTCGGCGAGCGACTTGGCGAACCCGGCGAGCCCGGGCCGCAGGCCGTTGGAGATGGTCAGGCCCGGAATCGGCTCGTGCACCGACCCCGACAGCACGAACCCGACGACGCCGCCCGCCTCCAGCTCGGCCGCCGCGGCCCGCGCCAGCCTGACGGCGCCGAGGAACACCGACTCGAACGCGGCCTGCCACTGCTCGTCGGTGTTGTCCGCGACGAACCCCGGCGGCGGGCCGCCCACGCTCACCAGCACCCCGTCGAACCCGCCGAAGGCGTCCCGCGCCGCGGCGATCAGCCGGGCCGCCGCGTCGGGCTCGGCGTTGTCCACGGCGACGCCGACGGCGTTCGGTCCCAGCGCGGCCGCCGCGTCGGCGACCCGCCGGTCGTCCCGCCCGGTCAGGACGACCTTCGCACCGTCCGCGACGAGCTCGCGCGCGGCGGCGTTGCCGAGGCCGCGCGTGGCCCCGGTGACGACGTACACCCGGTCCTTCAGTCCAAGATCCATGGCCCCTATCCTGCCTCCTCGCCGCCGAACAGGGCGAGGGCGGTGTTCACCAGGCCGATGTGGCTGAAGGCCTGCGGGAAGTTGCCCAGGTGCCGGCCGGCCACCGGGTCGTACTCCTCGGCCAGCAGCCCCACGTCGTTGGCGAGTCCGACCAGCCGCTCGAACAGCGTCCGCGCCTCCTCGCTGCGGCCGATCATGTGCAGCGCGTCCGCCATCCAGAACGAACAGGCCAGGAACGCGCTCTCGTCGCCCGGCAGTCCGTCCACCGGGGCGCCGTCGGTGCTGTAGCGACGCACCAGGCCGCTGTGTCCCAGCTCGTCGCGGATCGCGTCGACGGTCCCGACGACTCGTGGGTCGTCCGGCGGCAGGAAGCCCACGCGCGGGATGAGCAGCAGCGAGGCGTCCAGGTCGGCCGAGCCGTAGTACTGGGTGAACGTGTTGCGCCGCGGGTCGTAGCCCCTCTCGCACACCTCGCGGTGCACCTCGTCGCGCAGCGCCCGCCAGCCCTCCAGGTCGCCCCTGAGCCCCGGGTACTCCTCCAGCGCGCGCACGGCCCGGTCGGCGGCCACCCACACCATCACCTTGGAGTGCACGAACTGGCGTCGGCCGCCGCGCACCTCCCACAGCCCCTCGTCCGGCTGCCGCCAGTTCTCGCTCAGCCAGTTCATCAGCGCGCACTGCAACGACCACATGTGCGGCTTGGGGGTCATCCCCGCGGTCCGGGCCAGCGACAGCGAGTCCATGACCTCGCCGTAGACGTCCAGCTGCAACTGGTCCACGGCGCCGTTGCCGATGCGCACGGGCTGGGAGCCTTCGTAGCCCGACAGCCAGGGCAGCTCGCACTCGGGCAGCCGGCGCTCGCCCGCCAGGCCGTACATGATCTGCAGGTCGGCGGGATCGCCCGCGACGGCGCGCAGCAGCCAGTTGCGCCACGCCTCGGCCTCGTCCTCGTAGCCGGCCGCCAGGAGCGCGCCCAGGGTGAGAGTGGAGTCGCGCAGCCAGCAGTAGCGGTAGTCCCAGTTGCGGACCCCGCCCAGCTCCTCGGGCAGCGAGGTGGTGAGCGCGGCGGCGATGCCGCCGGTCGGCGTGTAGGTGAGGGCCTTGAGGGTGATCAGGGAGCGCACCACGGCGTCCCGGTGGGGCCCGTCGTAGCGGCAGCGCGCGGCCCACTCCCGCCAGTCGTCCACACTGACCCGCAACGCCTCCCACGGGTCGGTGAGCGGCGGTCGGGACTCGTGCGAGGGATGCCAGGTCAGCACGAAGGCGACCGATTCGCCCTCGGCGAGGGTGAACTCGGCGTACGTGCCGAAGTCCTCGCCCCAGGTGCGCACCTCCGGCTCGCTGCGGAACCAGACCGCGTCGGGGCCGGCGATCGCCACCCGGTGCCCGTCGACCCGGCGCATCCAGGGGATGACCCAGCCGTAGTCGAAGCGCAGCCGCAGGACGCTGCGGACGGTCACCCGGCCGCGCAGCCCCTCGACGATGCGCACCACGTCCGGGGCCTGATCGCGCTGGGGCATCAGGTCGGTGACCCGGACCGCGCCCTCGGGGGTGTCCCACTCGGTGTCCAGGACGAGCGTGTCCGCCCGGTACGCGCGCCGGGTGCAGGGGCCCGGCGCTCCCTTGGGCGCGATGCGCCAGTGGCCGTTCTCCTCGTCGCCGAGGAGCCGGGCGAAGCAGGCCCCGGAGTCGAAGCGGGGCAGGCAGAGCCAGTCGACGGAACCGTCCGTGCCGACCAGGGCCGCGGTCTGTTCGTCGCCGATCAGGGCGTAGTCCTCGATGCGGGGGTGCACGGGGTTCCCGGTTCCCGGCGGACCGGTACGGCAATCAGCCGGCGCGGCCGGGCGGGTGACGGCGCGCCCGCCCGGCGGGCGCGCCGCGGCCCCGGCGCGCGGCCGCGCACCCCGAGCCCCAGCACCCCGAGCCCACGTGCCCCGAGTCCGGGCGTCCCGAGTCCGGGCGTCCCGAGTTCGTCCTACACCGCCGCGGGCTCGGGGCGCTCGGCGGCCTTCGCGGCGGCCGCGGCACGGTCGCGGGCCTCGCGCCGGGCCAGGGTCAGCCAGCCGAAGGGGACGCCCGCGGAGAACAGCCACCACTGGATGGCGTACGCGAAGTTCAGCGCCGAGTCCTCGCTGCCGGGCGGGCCGAGCAGTTCCGGAGTGTCGCCCTTGGGCTCGGGGGCCGTCTGCACGATGTAGCCGCCGAGCACCGGAGCGCCCAGGCGGCGCGCCTCCTGCTCGCTGTTGATCAGCATGACCTGCCGGTCCGGCAGCCCCTTGAGGTTCTTGATGCCGCTGGCCGCGGTCGTCTCATCGGGCATCAGCCGCCCGGTGACGGTGACCCGGCCGGCGGGCGGCGCCGGGATCCGGGGGAAGTCGGTCTGGCTGGCGGCGTTCGCGGGGATCCAGCCCCGGTTGACCAGCAGCACCTTGCCGTCCGTCAGCAGGAGCGGGGTGAGGACGTGGAAGCCGACGGTCTCGTCGGCGTTGACCCGCCGCCTGACGACGACCTCGTGCCCGGTGTCGAAGGCGCCGGTGGCGGTCACGCTGCGGTACCGCTCGCTGCGGGTGACATCGTGCCCCGGGGTGGTCAGCTTCTCCACGGGCACCGCGTCGGCGCCCAGCGCGTCGGAGACCAGCTGGTTGCGGGCGCTGCGCTCGTCGTGGCGATGCATCTGCCAGAAGCCCAGCCTGATCATCGTGGGGATGAGGAGGAGGGAGACCAGCGTGAGGATCACCCACTGCCGGGACAACAGGAAGCGGTACACCCCACGACCGTACAACTCGGTCGTGGGGTGTACTCGGCCGGGTGCCGCAAGCAACCCGTCGGGGTGGTGTTCCGGACGGCTGCGGGGCGGCTCACCCGCCTCGGGAGCGGCTCACACCTTGTCGACGATGCCCACCCTGCCCTCCGCGCGGGCGCAGTGCGCGCCGCAGTACCAGTGCCCCTCCACCTCGACGCCCTGGCCGATGATCTGCACCCGGCAGTGCTCGCAGATCGGGGCCATGCGGTGGATCGCACAGGAGAAGCAGTCGAAGACGTGGATCGCGCCCTGCGCGTGCACCTCGAAGGTCATTCCGTAGTCATTGCCGCAAACTTCGCATCTCGCCATGCGCCACAGGGTGAGCCGTCGCCCCCGCGCGGGCGAGCGGGCGACGGGCGAGTCGCGTGGCAATCACCCGTACGCACGGCTCACTCGTCGGCCGGCTCCACGTCGCGCAGCAGCTGTCCGAAGGCGGCCTCGTCGACGACGGGCGTCCCGAACTGCCGCGCCTTCACCACCTTCGACGTGCCCGAGTCGGGGTCGTTGGTGACCAGCAGGCTGGTCAGCCGGGACAGGCTCGTCGCCACATGCAGCCCGGCCTCGGCCGCCCGGTCCTCCAGCAGCTCGCGCTCGACCGACGTGTCACCCGAGAAGGCGACCCGCATGCCCTGCTTGAGCCTTTTGCCGTCCTCGTACCGTCCTGGGTTGGGATGCGGGCATGCAGGCCTTTTGCGCGACGGCCGCCAACTGCCGGGACGGTAGGCCCCGTGACCGCCGAAGCCGTCGCCCGGACCGCTCGCCTGCCGGCCGATCAGGGGCGCGGACCGGTCGGCCCACTCCGTCAGCGGTCGGCACTCCAGCAGCGGCAGGCGGACGCCGCCCGCCGCCGCGGCCCGCAGGCTCGGCCGGAACGCCTCCGCGAGCACGCGCGCGTCGTCCAGCGCGTGGTGCGCCCGCTGCTGCACGACGCCGAAGTGGGCCGCCAGCGACTCCAGCTTGTGGTTGGGCAGCGGCAGGCCCAGTTCCTTGGACAGCGCGATGGTGCACAGCCGTTGGCGCACCGGCGCCTCCCGCTGGGCGCGCGCGTACTCCCGCGCGATCATCTGCCAGTCGAAGACCGCGTTGTGCGCGACGAGCACCCGCCCGTCGAGCCGCGCGGCGAACTCCTCGGCCACGTCCTGGAAGAGGGGCGCGCCTTCGAGCACGTGGCTCGTCAGACCATGTATCCACACCGGGCCCGGGTCGCGCTCCGGATTGACCAGCGTGTACCAGTGGTCCTCGACCTCGCCGCGCGCGTCCAGCCGGTAGACGGCGGCGGAGATGATCCGGTCGTCCCGGGCCAGGCCGGTGGTCTCCACGTCAACGACCGCGTATCCCTGGGGATACGCGGTCGGCCACTCCGTGGGGGACGACGCTGTCGTCGTGTGGTCTTCGAGCATGGTCACTGAGGATACGGGCCGCCACTGACAGCTCGCCGCACCTGCCCCGGAGAGCGGCCGGAAGAAGACTTCCGGGCCGTACGGGAGTTCGCCTCGCGCACACGCGCGGGTGCCGCGCCTCTCGGCCGGCGGCAGGGCAACTGTGTTGCCGCTCGGGCCGGTTGCGGCCTCTGCGCTCGGACGGCGGGGCGGCGACGGGACGGAAGCGGGCGTGGGTGCCGGTTCCCGGTCCTGCGGGGTGTCATCCTCCGTCCTGTGACGGAACCAACCCATGCCGAGGCCCACCAGGGCTCGCTCGGATCCCGGCTGAACTGGCTGCGCGCCGCCGTGCTCGGCGCCAACGACGGCATCGTCTCCACCGCGGGACTCGTCGTCGGCGTGGCCGGCGCCACGGACGACCGTTCCGCGCTGCTGACGGCCGGCCTCGCCGGTCTGCTCGCCGGCTCGATGTCCATGGCGGCGGGGGAGTACGTCTCCGTGTCGACGCAACGGGACTCCGAGCGGGCCGCCCTCGCGCTGGAGCGCCGGGAGCTGCGCGAACAGCCGGAGGCCGAACTGGACGAGCTGACCGAGCTGTTGCGGGAGCGGGGCCTGTCCCGGCAGGTGGCCAGGGAGGCCGCCGTGCAGCTCACGGAACGGGACGCGCTCAAGGCCCACGCGCGGGTGGAGCTCGGCATCGACCCGGACGACCTCACCAACCCCTGGCACGCGGCCTGGGCGAGTTTCCTCGCCTTCACCGCCGGCGCCCTGCTGCCCCTCCTCGCCATGGTGCTCCCGCCGGTCGACCGGCGACTCCCGGTCACCGTCGCGTCGGTCCTGATCGCGCTGGCCGGCACCGGCTGGAGCAGCGCCCGTCTGGGCTCGGCCGCGGCGGGCCGTGCGGTGCTGCGCACCATGGGCGGCGGCGCGCTGGCCATGGGGGTCACGTACGCGGCCGGGGCGCTGCTGGGAGCGGCGGGGGTGTGAAGGCGGCCGGGCGGAAGGGAATCGCGCGGGGTCCGTCTGCGCGGCCGCTTGGCGAGGATCACCAACAAGCAAGCGCATACCCCCGGTAATACTTGTCGGTAACAACGTCTAGCCGCGGCCCACCAGCAGTCTTACGTTGCCCACATGCCGAATTTGCCCGATGTCGTGCTGTGGTCGATACCCGCCTTCGTGCTGCTCACCGTGGTCGAGGTGGTCAGCCTCCGGCTCCATCCCGACGAGGACGCGGCCGGATACGAGACGAAGGACGCCGTGACGAGTGTCGGCATGGGGCTGGGGAGCCTCGTCCTCGACTTCGTGTGGAAGATCCCGATCGTCGCGATCTATACGGCGGTCCACGAACTCACGCCGCTGCGCGTGCCCGTCCTGTGGTGGACGCTGCCGCTGATGCTGCTGGCGCAGGACTTCTTCTACTACTGGTCCGACCGCGGCCACCACGTCATCCGCGTCCTGTGGGCCTGTCACGTCGTCCACCACTCCAGCGAGAAGTTCAACCTCACCACCGCCCTGCGCCAGCCCTGGACCTCGCTGACCGTCTGGCCGTTCTACGTCCCGCTCGTCGCCGGGGGCGTCCACCCGGCCGCGCTCGCCTTCTGCTCCTCGGCCAATCTCGTCTACCAGTTCTGGATCCACACCGAGCGGATCGACCGGATGCCCCGGTGGTTCGAGTTCGTGTTCAACACGCCCTCCCACCACCGCGTCCACCACGCCTCCCAGGGCGGCTACCTGGACCGCAACTTCGGCGGCATCCTCATCGTCTGGGACCGGATCTTCGGCTCGTTCGTCCCCGAGGTCGACCGGCCCGTCTATGGGTTGACGAAGAACATCAACACGTTCAACCCGATCAAGGTGGCCACCCATGAATACGTCGCGATAGCCAAGGATCTGAAGGCGGCGGAGAGTTGGCGTGAGCGGGCGGGGCGCGTCTTCCGCGGCCCCGGCTGGCAGCCGACCTCCTCGGCGCCCGCCTCGGCTTCCACAGCGGCTCCGGTCGAGGAGAGCACGGCCGCGTGACCGGCTCCCGCATCACCCGCTCCCGCGTCCTCCTCGCCCTGTGCGCGCTCGCCGCAGCCGTCGACCTGCTCAGCCTCGCGGCCGGCTTCGACCCCGGTCACACCCTCGCCAAGCCGCTGCTGATGCCCCTCCTCGCCGCCTGGGCGGCCCCGCGCGGGGCGCCCGGGCTCCTCCTGGCCGCCCTCGCGTTCGGCTGGGGCGGCGACACCCTGCTGCTGTTCGACGCCGACCCCGCCTTCCTCGCCGGCATGGCGTGCTTCGCCGCCGGACACGTCTGCTACCTGACGCTGTTCGCCCGCGTCGGCCGTCCCCACGCGCGGGCCGTCGTTCTCGTCCCCTGCTATTCCCTCGCCCTGACCGTCACCGTCGCGCTGCTGTGGCCCGGCCTTCCCCAGGAGCTGCGTCCGCCCGTCGCCCTGTACAGCGCCCTGCTCACGGCCATGGCCTGCGCCGCCGGCGTCCGGCTCGGCCCGGTCGCCGGCGCCGGCGGTCTGCTGTTCCTGCTCTCCGACACCCTCATCGCCACCGGCGTCGCCGACTGGCCGCAGCTCCCGCGCCCCGATCTGTGGATCATGCTCACGTACCTCGCCGCGCAGTTCTTGCTGGTCCTCGGGGTACTCGGCGCCCTCGGCGGGGGGGCGGGAGCCGGCGGCGGCGTACCGTGAAGTGCGCTCGACCACCCCCTGAGCGCCCTCACGACACCGCACGAGAAGGACCCTCGACATGCGCGCCACCACCATCCACGCCCCCTTCGACATGCGGGTGGAGGACGTACCCGAGCCCGTGGTGCGACTGCCCACCGACGCCGTGGTCCGGGTGCTGCGCGCCTGCATCTGCGGCAGCGACCTGTGGGCGTACCGCGGCGAGGCGTCCCGGCAGCCGGGCCAGCGCATCGGGCACGAGTTCCTCGGCGTGGTGGAGGAGACCGGCTCCGACGTGACGACGCTGCGGCGCGGCGACCTCGTCGTCGCGCCCTTCATGTGGTCCGACGGCGTCTGCGACTACTGCCGGGAGGGCCTGACGACGTCCTGCGAGCACGGCGGCTTCTGGGGCTCGCTCGGGTACGACGGCGGCCAGGGCGAGGCCGTCCGCGTGCCGTTCGCCGACGGCACCCTCGTCCAGCTGCCCAAGGAGGCGGCCTCCGACGACCGTCTGCTGGCCGCCCTGCTCACCCTCTCCGACGTGCTGGGCACCGGCCACCACGCCGCCCTCGGCGCCGGAGTCCGGCCCGGCGCCACCGTCGCGGTCGTCGGGGACGGCGCGGTCGGCCTGTGCGCGGTCCTGGCCGCCAAGCGGCTCGGCGCCGAACGGATCATCGCGCTCGGCCGACACCGGGCGCGCACCGACATCGCGCGCCGCTTCGGCGCCACCGACGTCGTCGCCGAGCGCGGGGACGCGGCGGTCGAGGCCGTCCGCGAACTCACCCGCGGCCAGGGCGCGCACGCGGTCGTCGAGGCGGTCGGCACCGAGCAGTCCATGCGGACGGCGCTCGAGGTCGGCCGGGACGGCGGGGCCGTCGGATTCGTGGGCGTTCCGCACGGCAGCGGCACCGGTCTCGACCTCGGTGTCATGTTCGACCGCAACATCGCGCTGCGCGGCGGCGTCGCCCCGGTCCGCGCCTACATCCCCGACCTGCTGCCCGACGTCCTGAGCGGCGCGATCGACCCGTCGCCGGTGTTCGACCTGACGGTCGGCATCGAGGGCGTCCCGGACGGCTACAAGGCGATGGACGAGCGCACCGCCCTCAAGGTCATGGTGACCAATTGACGGCTCTCCCGGACGGCCGGCGGACGGCGTCCCGAGGACGCTCCTGGACGGCGATCAACGGTTGATCAGCCGACCTGGCCCGTCAACCCTTGACGGGCAGCGGCAAGGCCGTCAACAGTCCTGACACCGCGACCGCCGCGCCCAGCGCCACGACCTCCACGCGCGCGGGGGAGCAGGCGGCCAGCGGGTCGGGCGAGCGCCGCAGCCGCGTCCGCGCCCACAGGGCGAGCAGGGCGACCGCGCCGACCACGAGCACCTTGGCGAGCAGCACGCGCCCGTACGCCGTCATGGTCAGCAGGTCGAGCACCGACCCCGCCGGCATCCGGCGCAGTGAGCTGCACAGTCCGGTCGCGGTGACCGCGGCGAACAGCACGGCCGCCACGCGCGCGTACAGGCCGAGCAGTGCGGCGCCCGCCTCGCCCCCCTCCCACCGGCGCAGTGTGCGCAGCACGGCCAGCAGGCCGCCCGCCCACAGCGCCGAGCACGTCAGATGGACGACGGTCAGGGAGGAGCCGATCAGGGGCGTGTGCTCGGTCGGCGGGTGGGCGCGCAGCGCCTCCGCCAGGATCACCGCCGTCAGCGGCCATGCCTGACGGCTCGGCCGGTCGGAGAGCGCGCACAGCCCGGCCACCGCGAACGCGATCGCCTCGAGCAGCGCGAGCACGCCGGTCCGTGAGCCGTGGCCGTGGGGCGCCAGCTCCCCGGCGGCCGCCGCGGCCGCGAACCCAGCCACCGCCGCGTACGGGGCCCAACCGCCGGGCCGGGCGAGCGGGGCGCCCGGCACCCGACGGACCAGCCCGCTGACGAAGAGCTCGCCCGCCTGCACGGACAGGGCCGCGAACAACGCGGCCCGCAGCAGCGCGACCGTACCGGCGTCCGACGGCGCGCCCTGCGCGGTGCCGTGGGCGGCGAGGGACGGCCCGAGCAGCGGGACCAGCGCCCCGAGCCCTACCAGGGCGAGCAGGGCCACCGCCCGGCCGGGGCCGGTTCGAGGCGCGGAGTCGGTCGCTTCGGTCGGTCGTATGAGGGCCATGCCAGGATCTTCACCAGGCGCGCAAAGGGGGGCAACTTGGACGTAGGTGGACTTGAGGGGGGCATCCGTCCCCGGGGCCCGGCCCCCGACGGGCTCAGAGCCAGCGCGCCGGATCCGTCCCCCAAGGCCCGGGCGGCCGTGCCCAGTCGTGCGGCCCGCCGTCGAACGACACCGGCGGCAGGGCGTACCGCAGCCGTCCGATCGGGCTCTCGGTCTCCCCGAGCCAGGACCGCGGTCCGGTCCGGTCCTCCCCGCCCGGACCGCGGAGCTCCTCCTTGGGCGTCCCTTTGCTCTCGTCTTCGCCCATCCGGGCGCCCCCGGTCAGCCAGGCCGCCGTCCGCGCCAGCGCCAGCCGGACGAACCGGCTGCCGCCTTCGTGCGCCTGCTCGGTCAGCGCGCGCAGTACCGCGGCGGCCAGCAGATAGCCGGTCCCGTGGTCGAGGGCCTGCGCCGGCAGCACGCCGGGCCGCTCGGCCGAGCCCTCCGTCACCGCGATGCCGGTGGCCGCCTGCACCAGGCTGTCGAACCCGCGGCGGGCGCCCCACGGGCCGTAGGCGCCCCACGCCGACACCTGAGCCACCACCAGCCCGGGCCGGCGCTCGGCCAGCGCCTCGGCGGAGAGCCCGAAGCGGTCCAGAGCGCCCGGCCGGTAGCCGGTGACCACCACGTCCGCCGCCGCGAGCAGTTCCTCGAAGACCCCCCGGTCGGCCACCAGGTCCAGCAGCGCCGAACGCTTGCCGAACCCCGTGTCCGCGTGCTGGTCGACGAGCTCGGGCAGACGGGGAGTGTCGACGCGCAGGACGTCCGCGCCCAGCAGGGCGAGGGTTCGGGTGGCGACCGGCCCGGCCAGGACCCGGGTGAGGTCCAGGACGCGCAGCCCCGCGGCGGGCAGCAGGGGAGCGCCGTCGAGCGGCGTGAAGGCACGCGCGCGTGCCTGGTCGAGCCGGCCGCGCTCGACCAGGGGGCGGGCGGCGATCGCGGCGGCCTGTGCGTGCGCCGCCCACTCCTCGGGCGTGCGCAGGGCGACCGCCAGGCCGTCGGCCGCAGACACCGCGTCCTCCACGTCCAGGGCGGCGCGCTCGGCGAGCGCCCTCTCCACGGCGGCCGGGTCGGCGCCGGCGGGCAGGCCCAGGGCGTGCAGCAACCGCGCGCGGTGGTGCGGGTAGTTGGCATGGGTGCGCACCCAGCCGTCGGCCGTCCGCCAGAAGCGCGAGAGCGGGGCGAAGAGGACGGGCGCGCCTCCGTCGACCAGCAGTCGCCGCTCGCTGGCGAACGCGGTGGCCACCGCGCCGTCGTCCACCAGAACTGCGGGCGCGTCCGGGAGGCCGGCCCGTCGCGCCCCCAGCTCGGCCGCGGCCAGCGCGCACGCGCCGACACAGGCTCGCGCCAGTTCCCGCACGGGAAGGCGTGCGCGCAGAGCGTCCTCGCGGGCCACGGCCGACACCCGCGCGAGGAGGGCGGGATCGCCGCCCAGTGCCGACCAGGCGAACGTGATATCAGTCATGACTGCATGATGCAGTATTGATTCGATCAATATATGGGCCTGCGCGAAGGGCCGGACGGCAATCCGCCCGGCCCTCGGTACGCCTGTCGGCCGCGGTCGCGCCCCGTGAGGCGGCCGGTTACTTCACCGCGCGCAGCGCGTTCACCACGCCGAAGCCGAAGAAGCCGTTGAGGCGCTTGCCGCCCACGCACGTGGCGTCCACGACTCCGTTGCCGTCACCGTCGTACGGCTCGGTCGGGCAGCTCGTCGCGTCGGCCTGCAGCTTGAGCAGCGCCTGCAGCTGGGCCGGGCTCGCGTACGGGTGCGTCGACTTGAGCAGCGCGGCCACGCCGGCCACGTGCGGGGACGCCATCGAGGTGCCCTGCAGGAAGCCGTACGCGTTGTTCGGCAGCGTGGACAGGATGCGGCCGTTGGCCGACGGGGTGCCCGGGATCTGGTACTTGTCGCCGCCCGGCGCCGCGACGTCGACGACGCCCAGGCCGTAGCTGGAGTAGTACGACTTGGTCCCCTTGACGCCCGTCGCGCTCACCGTGACGACGCCCGGCAGCTGGGTCGGGACGTCGAAGCACTCGTGCGGGTCGACCGTACGGGTCACGGGCGTGGAGTCGTCGGGGCTGGACGCGTCCTCGAGGGCGTCGGAGTCGAGGTCGTGGTTGGAGTTGCCCGCGGAGGCCACATTGAGCGTGCCCTTCTTCTGGGCGTACAGCTGCGCCCTGTTGACCGCGTCCACGATGGCCCGCTGGTCGGGGTCGTCCATGCAGTTGTACAGCCACGGGTCGACGTAGTAGCTGTTGTTCGTGACCTCGACGCCGTGGTCGGCGGCGAAGACGAACGCGCAGACGACGTTCTCCGGGTAGAAGAGGCCGTCCTTGGGGTCGCTCACCTTGATGGCGGCGACCTTCACGCCGGGGGCGACGCCCGCCACGCCGATGCCGTTGCGGGCGGCGGCGATCTCACCGGCCACGTGCGTGCCGTGGTAGTCCTCGGCCGGGTTGTACGGGCGCCACGCGCCGGGGGTGGTGTCCGCGACGCCGCCGACGCAGTTCGCCGACTGGGACGCGGAGAAGTTCGGCGCGAGGTCCGGGTGGGTGTCGTCGACCCCGGTGTCGATGACCGCGACCGTCACCTTCCGGCTGCCCGGGTTGATCGTGGCGGCCTTGTCGGCGCCGATCGCCCGCAGGTCCCACTGGTCGGCCTCCAGCGGCTCGCTCTGGCCCGCCGCGTCGGACGCCTTCTCGACCTTCGCGGCCTGTGCCGCGGAGAGGACCTGGGCCGCCCCCTCGTCGGTGGTCCCGGCGGCGCTCAGCGGCGCCGTCCGGGTGGCGCCGGCCGACTGGACGCCGCGCACCGCGCGTATCTCCGGACCGAACCCGGGGTTCGCGGAGTGGACGACGAGCACGCCGATCTTGTCGTAGGTCGCGACGACGGTGCCGCCGGCCTTCGCGATCGCCTTCTTCACCTTCCGGATCGTGCCGTGGTCGGCCTTCGTGTTGACGACGTACGCCAGGGTTGCGGCGTCGGCCGCCTGGGTGGCCGGCGCCGTGACAGGGGCCGCGGAGGCCGCCGCCGGCAGGAAGCCGAGGGAGGCGGTCAGCGACAGTACGACGGGCACCGCGAGAGCGAGGCGGCGTCTGGAAGGCAGATGAGCCATGGGGTCTCCACATCATCCGGAAACGGGACCTGACCCGGGCGCAGGTGCTGCCTGGGCAGGTACATGACGGGTGGTGCTGGCCCCGAAGCTATCTCCCCGACTCGCCGGCCAGCAATGATTTCCGGGCGGCGATTTTGCCGGCCCATGACCTGAGGTGTCCCCCACTCGTTGGCCATCACCGGCCGGAGGCCCTCGGCGACAAACCCGCCCGACGCGTTGAACCCGCCCTCGCGCGGCCCCGTGACCTTGGGCAGGGAGCGAGAGGACCCTCGCCTCCGTCCGCCGTCCCACCCGTACGCGCAACGAGGAGACTTCGTGGCCACCGAGACACCGCCCCCCTCGAAAACCCCAGCTCAGCTCCCCTCCGCCGAGGAGTTCGTCGCGGTGCAGGAGAGCGCGGAGTTCGGTGAACTGCGCGGCGCCTACCGGGGCTTCGCCTTCCCGCTGACCTTCGCCTTCATCGCCTGGTACCTGCTGTACGTCCTGCTCTCCAACTACGCGGGCGACTTCATGGGCACCAAGCTCTTGGGCAACATCAACGTGGCCCTCGCCCTGGGCCTCGCCCAGTTCCTCACCACCTTCCTCATCGCCTGGTGGTACGCGCGGACCGCGGCCGCCAGGTTCGACCCCAAGGCCGAGGCCATCAAGTCCCGGATGGAGGCGGGCGAATGACCCCCGCACAGCACACCGCCCTGCTCGCCGCCGGCGAGGCCAGCGAGCACCGCACGCTGATCATCACCCTGTTCGCGGTGTTCGTCGCCGCGACCCTCGTCATCACCGTCTGGGCCGGCCGCCAGACCAAGGACGCCGCCGACTTCTACGCCGGCGGCCGTCAGTTCACCGGCTTCCAGAACGGCCTCGCCGTCTCCGGCGACTACATGTCCGCCGCGTCCTTCCTGGGCATCGCGGGCGCCATCGCCCTCTTCGGCTACGACGGCTTCCTGTACTCCATCGGCTTCCTGGTCGCCTGGCTGGTCGCCCTGCTCCTGGTCGCCGAGCCGCTGCGCAACTCCGGCCGCTACACCATGGGCGACGTCCTGGCGTACCGCATGCGCCAACGCCCCGTCCGCACGGCCGCCGGCACCTCGACCATCGTCGTGTCGATCTTCTACCTCCTCGCCCAGATGGCGGGCGCGGGCGTCCTCGTCTCGCTCCTCCTCGGCATCACCAGCGACGGCGGCAAGATCGGCATCGTCGCCCTGGTCGGCGTGCTGATGATCGTCTACGTGACGATCGGCGGCATGAAGGGCACCACCTGGGTCCAGATGGTCAAGGCGGTCCTGCTCATCCTCGGCGCCCTCCTGCTCACCTTCCTGGTCCTGCTGAAGTTCGACTTCAACGTCTCGGACCTGCTGGGCTCGGCCGCCGCCAACAGCGGCAAGGGCTCGGCCTTCCTGGAGCCCGGTCTGAAGTACGGCGCCACCGGCACCACCAAGCTGGACTTCCTCTCGCTCGGCATCGCCCTCGTCCTGGGCACCGCCGGCCTGCCGCACATCCTCATCCGCTTCTACACCGTGCCCACCGCCAAGGCCGCCCGTAAGTCGGTCCTGTGGGCCATCGGTCTGATCGGCGCCTTCTACCTGATGACCCTCGCCCTCGGCTTCGGCGCCGCCGCGCTGATCAAGCCGGACGAGATCACCGCGTCCAACAAGGCGGGCAACACCGCGGCCCCCCTGCTCGCCCTCCACCTGGGCGGCCTCCACTCCAACTGGGGCGCGATCCTCCTGGCCAGCATCTCGGCGGTCGCCTTCGCCACGATCCTCGCGGTCGTCGCCGGCCTGACCCTCGCCTCGTCCTCCTCGTTCGCCCACGACATCTACGCGAACGTCATCAAGCGGGGCACGGCCACCGAGAAGCAGGAGATGGCCGCGGCCCGGTACGCCACCGTCGGCATCGGCGCCGTCTCCATCCTGCTGGGCGCCCTGGCCCGCGACCTGAACGTCGCAGGTCTGGTCGCCCTGGCCTTCGCGGTCGCCGCCTCCGCCAACCTGCCGACGATCCTCTACAGCCTCTTCTGGAAGCGGTTCACCACCGCCGGGGCCCTCTGGTCGATCTACGGCGGCCTGGTCACCGCGGTCGGCCTGGTGCTGTTCTCGCCGGTCGTCTCGGGCAAGCCCAGCTCGATGTTCCCGGACGTCGACTTCCACTGGTTCCCGCTGGAGAACCCCGGCATCATCTCGATCCCGGTCGGCTTCCTGCTGGGCGTCGTGGGCACCCTGCTGTCGAAGGAGGAGCCCGACACGGCCAAGTACGCCGAACTGGAAGTGCGCTCGCTGACCGGCACCGGAGCCCACTGACCCGCCCTGATCAGCATTGACCGGCGCCGACGGGAGCCGACCGGTCCGGCCGTGGCCGCCGGGCGGTCCCCGACGACCACGCCCGCCCCGCGGCCGTGTCGTAGATCCCTACGACACGGCCGCGTCTTACCTCGTGGGATCGGGCACTGTCGATGTCGGCGCGGTCACGTAGGCTCGCAAGCGAGGGAACGGACAAGCGTTCCACCACGAGGGAGGGGGCCCACGTGCTCATCGACACCTACGGCCGAGTGGCCACCGACCTGAGGGTCTCGCTCACCGACCGGTGCAACCTGCGCTGTACCTACTGCATGCCCGAAGAAGGCCTGCAATGGCTGGCGAAGCCCGACCTGCTCACGGACGACGAGATCGTCCGCCTGATCGGCGTCGCGGTCACCGCGCTCGGCATCGAGGAGGTCCGCTTCACGGGCGGCGAGCCCCTGCTGCGCCCGGGCCTGGTCGGCATCGTCGAGCGGGTCGCCGCCCTCGACCCCCGCCCCAGGATGTCGCTGACGACGAACGGCATCGGCCTGCGCCGCACCGCCACGGCCCTGAAGGCGGCCGGGCTGGACCGGGTCAACGTCTCCCTCGACACCCTGCGTCCCGACGTCTTCAAGACCCTCACCCGGCGGGACCGCCACAAGGACGTCCTCGAAGGCCTCGAAGCCGCACGCGAGGCGGGCCTCACCCCGGTGAAGGTGAACACGGTCCTGATGCCCGGCCTGAACGAGGACGAGGCCCCGGACCTGCTGGCCTGGGCCGTCGAGAACGCCTACGAGCTGCGTTTCATCGAGCAGATGCCGCTGGACGCGCAGCACGGCTGGAGGCGCGAGGGCATGGTCACGGCCGGGGACATCCTGGCCTCCCTGCGCACCCGCTTCGACCTCACCCCCGAAGGGCAGGACGAACGCGGCTCGGCCCCGGCCGAGCGCTGGCTGGTCGACGGCGGACCTCACCGCGTCGGTGTCATTGCCTCCGTCACCCGCCCCTTCTGCGCGGCCTGCGACCGCACCCGCCTCACCGCCGACGGACAGGTCCGCACCTGCCTCTTCGCGCGCGAGGAGACCGATCTGCGGGCGGCCCTGCGCTCCGACGCGCCCGACGAGGAGATAGCCCGCATCTGGCGGCTGGCCATGTGGGGCAAGAAGGCCGGCTCAGGCCTGGACGACCCCGCCTTCCTGCAGCCGGACCGCCCGATGTCGGCGATCGGCGGCTAGCGGACGTCACGATCGACGGCCGGGAGCGCGCCGCACGGTCACGCCGTGCGCGCGGACTCCCACTCGGTCAGCGGGACGACGTCCTTGAGGAAGCCGCGCACGCCGAGGAACTGCGACAGATGGTCGCGATGCTCCTCGCAGGCCAGCCAGGTCTTGCGCCGCTCGGGCGTGTGGAGCTTCGGGTTGTTCCACGCCAGCACCCACACCGCGTCGGCACGGCAGCTCTTGGCGGAGCAGATCGGGGTCTCGTCACTCACCGGTTCGTCTCACCCACACGCACACAAAGGCGACGCCGAGCAGCCACGGGGGGAGCTGCCCGGCGTCGGTCCGTCGCTCCGACGGGGGATGCGGAGCGCGTACGAAGTATGTCACGGCCGACCGTCCCCACGGCACTGGAACAACATGATTGATCTGAGCTTTTCCTGAGCTTGTCGCACAGCCCGTTCACCGTTGCTTCACAGCCCGCTCAGGGCCGTCGCTCAGCCGGATCGGGCGCCGGTTCCTCCCGGCCGGGGTGCGGCGCGCCCTCCCCTCGCGGGGTGGATTCCGCTTGCGCAGCGGATCCCGCGCGCTCGCCGTCGGCCGGGGGCTGGGCGATCATCGGCCGGATCGGCGCCGTCAGGAAGGTGGAGGGGAGCGAGGGCACGTTCTCCCTCCCCGCGTTGGCGATGACCACCGCGACGTAGGGGAGCACCAACCCCAGGACCAACGCCACGACGGCCACATGCCGTTCCACGTTCCACAGGGTCGCCGCGAGGATCACGGCCACCGTACGGACCGACATCGAGATGATGTACCGACGCTGCCGGCCCCGCACATCGTCCTGAAGACTCTGCCGTGCTCCGGTGATCCGGAACACCTCGACGTTCCCGCCACCACCTTGCTTCCGCATCACAATCCACCGTCCGCCCGCATCGGCCTCTCACCGACTCTCCACGGTACGCCGCGTCCGCGCCCTCGCCGAGGGCGGGGCGTCCCTCGTGGGGAGCGGACGTCCTGCGCCGTCCCGCGTACGGCCGTACCGGACATGCGCCGTAGGGCGAGCGGCCCGACACTGAGGGCAATGCTCGCGTAGGGCCGTACGAGGAGGCAGCCATGGGCTGGTTGTGGGCGATCATCGTGGGATTCGTGCTGGGTCTGATCGCCAAGGCGATCATCCCGGGCAAGCAGCACAGTCCCCTCTGGCTGACCACGATTTTCGGCATGCTGGGCGCGATCGTCGGCAACGCGATCGCCCGCGCCGTGGGGGTCGAGTCCACGCCCGGCATCGACTGGAGCCGCCATGTGTTCCAGCTCGTCGCCGCGATCGTCATCGTCGCCCTGGGCGACATGCTGTACATGGCGACGCTGGGCAAGAGGAAGCAGCGAGCGTGAACCGCTGAACCGACAGAGCCGGGCCGGAGCAAGACGAGGGGGCGGCCTCCCGCGCGAAGCCGCCCCTCGTCCGTCACGAGCCGGTCAGCCGGTGACCTCCACGGCGGCCAGGTTCTTCTTGCCGCGACGCAGCACCAGCCACCGCCCGTGCAGCAGGTCCTCGCGCGCGGGGACCGCGTCCTCGGCCGCGACCTTGACGTTGTTCACGTAGGCCCCGCCCTCCTTCACCGTCCGCCGGGCGGCCGACTTGCTGGCCACGAGGCCGACCTCGGCGAACAGGTCCACCACCGGCCCCGGCTCGGCGATCCGGATGTGCGGCACCTCGGAGAGGGCCGCGGCCAGCGTCCGCTCGTCGAGCCCGCCCAGCTCGCCCTGGCCGAAGAGGGCCTTGGACGCGGCGATCACCGCCGCCGTCTGGTCGGCGCCGTGCACCAGTGTCGTCAGCTCCTCAGCCAGCGCCCGCTGAGCGGCGCGGGCCTGCGGACGCTCCTCGGTCTGCCGCTCCAGTTCCTCGAGCTCCTCGCGGGAGCGGAAGGACAGGATGCGCAGGTACGTCGAGACGTCCCGGTCGTCCACGTTCAGCCAGAACTGGTAGAACGCGTACGGCGTGGTCAGCTCCGGGTCGAGCCAGACGGCGCCGCCCTCGGTCTTGCCGAACTTGGTGCCGTCCGCCTTGACCATCAGCGGCGTCGCCAGACAGTGCACCTCCGCCCCGGGCTCCAGCTTGTGGATCAGGTCCAGGCCCGCCGTGAGGTTGCCCCACTGGTCGCTGCCGCCCTGCTGGAGCGTGCAGCCGTAGCGGCGGTACAGCTCCAGGAAGTCCATGCCCTGGAGCAGCTGGTAGCTGAACTCCGTGTAGCTGATGCCCTCCTGGGACTCCAGCCGCCGGGCCACGGAGTCCTTGGTCAGCATCTTGTTGACGCGGAAGTGTTTGCCGATGTCCCGCAGGAACTCGATGGCCGACAGCCCGGACGTCCAGTCCAGGTTGTTGACCATCACCGCGGCGTTCTCGCCCTCGAAGGACAGGAACGGCTCGATCTGCGCGCGCAGCGTGGTCACCCAGTTCGCGACGGTCTCCGGGTCGTTCAGGGTGCGCTCCGCCGTCGGGCGGGGGTCGCCGATCTGGCCGGTCGCGCCCCCCACCAGGGCCAGCGGGCGCAGGCCCGCCTGCTGGAGCCGGCGCATGGTGAGGACCTGCACCAGGTGGCCGACGTGCAGGCTGGCCGCGGTGGGGTCGAAACCGCAATAGAACGTGACGGGACCGTCCGCGAGCGCCTTGCGCAAAGCGTCCTCGTCAGTGGACAGGGCCCACAGGCCGCGCCACTTCAGCTCGTCGACGATGTCCGTCACGGTTCTCGTATCTCCTCGGTGGTCTGCTCGACTGCTCTTCTTGACTGTTCTTCGGGCGGTGGGGCCGGTCAGCCGCACGACCGCCGGCTACGAGGTTATACGCCCTGGCTGACAGAGCTCATATTGAAGTCCGGCACCCGCAGCGCGGGCATCGCGGCCCTGGTGAACCAGTCGCTCCACTCCCGGGGCAGCGTCTTCTCCGTGCGCCCCGCCTCCGTCGCACGGCCCAGCAGACCGACCGGCGACTCGTTGAACCGGAAGTTGTTCACCTCGCCGACGACCTCACCGTCCTCGACGAGGTAGACGCCGTCCCGGGTCAGCCCGGTCAGCAGCAGGGTCGCCGGATCGACCTCGCGGATGTACCACAGGCAGGTCAGCAGCAGCCCGCGCCGGGTGCTCGCGACCATCTCCTCCAGGGAGACGTCCGCGCCGCCGTCCAGGATCAGGTTGTCGCCCGCGGGAGCAGCCGGCAGCCCGGTCAGGGCCGCGCTGTGCCGGGTGGTCGTCAGGTGCTTCAGCTCACCCGCGCCGACCCACTCGGTGGACCGCAGCGGCAGCCCGTTGTCGAACACCGACTGGTCCCCGCCGGAGGTGTGCGCGATGACGAACGGCGCCGACTCCAGACCGGGCTCGTTCGGGTCGCTGCGCAAGGTCAGCGGCAGGTCGGTCAGCTTCTCGCCGAGCCGCGTGCCGCCGCCGGGCTTGGAGAACACCGTCCGGCCCTCGGTCGCGTCCCGGCCCGACGCCGACCAGAGCTGGTAGATCAGCAGGTCGGCCACCGCGGTCGGCGGCAGCAGCGTCTCGTACCGCCCGGCCGGCAGCTCGACGCGCCGCTGCGCCCAGCCCAGCCGTACGGCCAGCTCCGCGTCGAGCGCCGCCGGATCGACGTCCTTGAAGTCCCGGGTGGAGCGCCCCGCCCACGCCGAGCGCGTGCGGTCCGGGGACTTGGCGTTGAGCTCCAGCGTGCCGTTCGGCTGGTCGTGCCGCAGCCGCAGCCCGGTCGACGTGCCCAGGTAGGTGGAGACCAGCTCGTGGTTGGCGAACCCGTACAGCTCGCGGCCGCCGGCCCGCGCGCGGGCGAACGCCTCGCCCAGCGCCGGGGCGAAGTCGGCGAACACCGCCGACGAGGTCTCGGCGGGCGGCTCGGTGAACTCGGGGGACCGGTCCACGCCCGTGACCAGCGGCTGGGCGTCCTCGGCGGGGCCCGCCCCGCGCGCGGCGGCCTCTGCGGCCCGCACCAGGGACTCCAGCTCGTCCGCGGTCACCGCGGCGCGGGAGACGACGCCGGAGGCGGTGCCCTCCTTGCCGTCGACCGTGGCGATCACGGTGAGCGTGCGCCCGCGCGTGACGCCGTTGGTCGTCAGCGCGTTGCCGGCCCAGCGCAGGTTCGCCGTCGACTGCTCGTCGGCGATGACGACACAGCCGTCCGCCCGCGACAGCTCGAGGGCGCGCTCGACGACCTCGTGCGGCTTGTTGCTACGGGCGCTCATCGGCCGGCCTCCTGCGTGGTGTTCAAAATGTTGACGCCCTTGAACAGGGCCGACGGGCAACCGTGCGACACCGCCGCGACCTGGCCCGGCTGGGCCTTGCCGCAGTTGAACGCACCGCCGAGGACGTACGTCTGCGGACCGCCGACCGCCGCCATCGAGCCCCAGAAGTCGGTCGTGGTCGCCTGGTAGGCCACGTCCCGCAGCTGCCCGGTGATCCGCCCGTTCTCGATCCGGAAGAACCGCTGCCCGGTGAACTGGAAGTTGTAGCGCTGCATGTCGATGGACCAGGAGCGGTCGCCGACGACGTAGATCCCGCGGTCGACGCTGCCGATGAGATCGTCGGTCGACATCCCGGCGGGGTCCGGTCGCAGCGACACGTTGGCCATGCGCTGCACGGGCACATGGCCGGGGGAGTCGGCGAACGCGCAGCCGTTGGACCGCTCGAAGCCGGTGAGCTTCGCGATCCGCCGGTCCAGCTGGTAGCCGACGAGCGTGCCGTCCTTCACCAGGTCCCAGGACTGGCCCTCGACGCCCTCGTCGTCGTAGCCGACGGTCGCCAGGCCGTGCTCGGCGGTGCGGTCGCCCGTGACGTTCATCAGGTCCGACCCGTAGCGCAGCTTGCCGAGCTGGTCGAAGGTGGCGAAGGAGGTGCCGGCGTAGGCGGCCTCGTAGCCCAGGGCGCGGTCCAGCTCGGTGGCGTGACCGATGGACTCGTGGATGGTCAGCCACAGGTTGGACGGGTCGACGACCAGGTCGTACAGCCCCGGGTCCACGCTCGGCGCGCGCATCTTCTCGGCGAGCAGCTCCGGGATCCGGGCCAGTTCGTCGTCCCAGTCCCAGCCGGTCCCGGTGAGGTACTCCCAGCCCCGGCCCGCGGGCGGCGCGATCGTGCGCATCGAGTCGAACTCGCCGCTGGACTCGTCGACCGACACCGCGTTCAGCGCCGGGTGCAGCCGCACCCGCTGCTGCGTGGTCACCGTCCCGGCCGTGTCGGCGTAGAACTTGTTCTCGTGGACGGTGAGCAGCGAGGCGTCCACGTGGTTGATCCCGTCGGCCGCCAGCAGTCGCGCGCTCCAGTCCGCGAGGAGCGCCGCCTTCTCCTCGTCCGGCACGGTGAACGGATCGATCTCGTAGGACGAGATCCACGTCCTGTCGGCGTGCACCGGCTCGTCGGCCAGCTCCACCCTCTCGTCGGCGCCGGCGGCCTTGATCACCTGGGCGGACAGCTTGGCCATCGCCACGGCCTGCGAGGCGACCCGGGCCGCCGCGTCCATCGTCAGATCCACGCCGGAGGCGAAGCCCCACGTCCCGCCGTGCACGACGCGCACCGCGTAGCCGAGGTCCGTCGTGTCGGACGAGCCGGCGGGCTTGGCGTCCCGCAGCCGCCAGGACGCGCTGCGCACGCGCTCGAACCGGAAGTCCGCGTGCTCCGCGCCCAGCGCACGCGCGCGTGCGAGGGCGGCGTCGGCGAGGGCGCGTAGGGGTAGGGCCGTGAAAGTCTCATCGATGCTGTGGGGCACCTACGTCTCTCCCTGGTGTCGTCGCGTGTGAAGACCTCGATCATGTCGCGCCCGGCGGTCGGTGGACCACACCTTCCGCCACCCTTGCGCAAATTTCTGTAGGGACCCGACAGCCAGCCCCCTGTGCCACTGTCGGTGCCCGAATGTCCGCGGGGCGAAGCGGACCGATAGGTTTCGAGGGAAGCCGCCTGCCGTCCGGAGTGCCGGCAGGCGTGTCAGACCCCAATCGAAAGGGTGATCCGTTGAGCCGCTCGGTTCTCGTCACCGGAGGAAACCGAGGCATCGGCCTCGCCATCGCCCGCGCGTTCGCCGACGCCGGCGACAAGGTCGCGATCACGTACCGCTCGGGCGAGCCGCCGGCCGCCCTGGCGGAGCTGGGCTGCCTCGCCGTCAGGTGCGACATCACCGACCCGGAGCAGGTGGAGCAGGCCTACAAGGAGATCGAGGCGCAGCACGGCCCCGTCGAGGTCCTGATCGCCAACGCCGGCATCACCAGGGACCAGCTGCTGATGCGCATGAGCGAGGAGGACTTCACCTCGGTCATCGACACCAACCTGACCGGCGCCTTCCGTGTCGTCAAGCGCGCCAACCGCGGCATGCTGCGTGCCAAGAAGGGCCGCGTCGTGCTCATCTCCTCGGTGGTGGGGCTGTACGGTTCGCCGGGGCAGGCGAACTACGCCGCCTCCAAGGCCGCCCTGGTCGGCTTCGCGCGCTCCCTCGCCCGTGAGCTGGGATCCCGCAACATCACTTTCAACGTCGTCGCGCCCGGCTTCGTCGACACCGACATGACCAAGGCGCTCACCGACGAGCAGCGCGCGGGCATCGTCTCGCAGGTCCCGCTCGGCCGGTACGCGCGGCCGGAGGAGATCGCCGCGACGGTGCGGTTCCTCGCCTCGGACGACGCCTCGTACATCACTGGAGCCGTCATCCCCGTTGACGGCGGACTGGGAATGGGTCACTGATCACCATGAGCGGAATTCTCGAGGGCAAGCGCGTCCTGATCACCGGCGTGCTGACGGAGTCCTCCATCGCCTTCCACACCGCGAAGCTGGCCCAGGAGCAGGGCGCGGAGATCATTCTCACGGCGTTCCCGCGGCCCACGCTGACCGAGCGCATCGCCAGGAAGCTCCCCAAGCCCACCAAGGTCATCGAGCTCGACGTCACCAACGACGAGCACCTCGGGCGGCTCGCCGACATCGTCGGCGAGGAACTCGGCGGCCTCGACGGCGTCGTCCACTCCATCGGCTTCGCGCCGCAGGACGCGCTCGGCGGCAACTTCCTGAACACGCCGTTCGAGTCGGTGGCCACGGCCATGCACGTCTCGGCGTTCTCCCTGAAGTCGCTGACCATGGCCTGTCTGCCGCTGATGCAGAACGGCGGCTCGGTCGTCGGCCTCACCTTCGACGCCTCGTTCGCCTGGCCGCAGTACGACTGGATGGGCCCTGCCAAGGCCGCCCTGGAGGCCACCAGCCGCTACATGGCCCGGGACCTGGGCAAGCAGAACATCCGCTGCAACCTCGTCTCGGCCGGCCCGCTCGGCTCCATGGCCGCCAAGTCCATCCCGGGCTTCGGCGAGCTGGCCTCCGTGTGGGACAGCCGCTCCCCGCTGGAGTGGGACCTCAAGGACCCCGAGCCGGCCGGCCGCGGCGTCGTCGCGCTGCTCAGCGACTGGTTCCCGAAGACCACCGGCGAGATCGTCCACGTGGACGGCGGCCTGCACGCCATCGGCGCGTGACCTGCCGCTGAGACGCCGCTGACGGGTGAGGGCCCGGGGCCGGGGGGGGGGGGGGGCGGCCCCCCCCCGCGGTATAACAAACAACCGCCCCACGAACCGCGCCAGCAGAAGGAT
>NZ_JBHVYK010000099.1:0-27485 GCF_042880855.1 Streptomyces sp. NPDC058291 | reverse complement strand
GTCCGACCGCTTCACCGTGGGCCGCGAGCGTCCGCACTCGACGGGGGTGGAGTCGGGATGATCCAGTGGTTGTCGAACCAGAAGTCGGTGTCCGTGGCAAGGAGCCGTATCGCCCGCTTGACCAGCGGCAAAGCGGCCCTCAGCCGCTTGTTCCAGCCCGGCTGCTTCGGCACGTACGGAAACATCGCGCCCAGCCGGGAGCGGACGAACCGCAGCCACCTGGCCTCCGACGCGAAGCCCAGCATCGCCTGGGCCACGGCGAGACAGACGAGTTCGGAGTCCGTCAACCGCGGAGGGCGTCCCAGCCATCGGGTATCTCCGATCTCGTCGTCGATCTTCACGTACAGTGCGGTCAGCAGGGTGTCCAAGTCGCTCGTCACAGAACGATCTTGGACACCCTGCCTGTGTTCCCGGACGCACCGTCAGCATTGGGAATCAATCGTCTAGCCACGCCCGGCGTGGCACCATGCCCCCTCCAGCACACTGTTCATGGGGGACACATGCGCACCCGCGCCACCATCGCACTCACCACCGCCCTGCTCGCAGCCCTCGCCGCCTGCTCCTCGTCCAGCGATGACAAAGCCGACACCCCGAACAGCAGCCCCACCACGGCCGCCGACACGCCGACCACCACCCCGAGGGCGCCCGACGTCTTCGAACTGGAGCGCGTCGCGGACACGTACGTGAACCTCTACTTCGGAGGGGTCGGGGAAGGGGCGTACGCCTTCCTGTCGAAGCGCTGTCGCGCCAAGGCAGACCCGGCCACGTACGCGGCCACCGTGGGACAGGCCGCGAAGGATTACGGCCCCGACCATCCGGCGACGGACGTGCACGCGACGGTTTCAGGGGACATGGGCCGCGTCTCGTACAAGGTGAAGGGCCTGCCGAAGTTCGCCCAGCAGGGGCAGCCGTGGACGGTTGAGGGCGGCGCCTGGAAGTACGACGCCTGCTGACCCCGCGCGCCACCCCGGGGCCCGTCGACCAGCGTCGGCGGGCCCCTGGTGTGCCCGGCGGATTACAGCCCTCAAGAGCCCGCCGCGCCCGACCCCAGCCGACGGCAGCCCGCCCCGACGGCGGGTGCGCCGACGGACAGGCAGGCGTATGCCTCGCTGCACCCCCCCCGGCCTCAGCCACGCTGCACGGTTCCGTCGACCAGAGCAAGCCGCGACAGCTGGCACATGCCGACGAGGTCTGAATCCTTGGCCTGGGAAGCTTGGGTTCTACTGCCTCGATAGTCCCGTGACCTGCTGTCGATCCGTGTCATGACCTGGGGGCGTCCCTGGGTGGGTGACCGCTGTTCCCCGTGGCTGCCCGCAGTATCCGGCACGGGTCTGGCTCGGGGCGCGTCAGGCGGGTCAGTCAGTCGCGCCGCGACCCTGGCACGCCGGTACCGGATCCGAGATCGGTGGAGGCGGTCAATGAGTGGGCCGCAGTCCTGAGACCGTCCTCCCAATCCGGGAGTTCGTCCGCGCCCATCCATTCGCTGTAGTTCGCCGCGATGGAGAGGAACTGTGTCTCCTCCGGGGTGCGGGCTGCGACCGTCATCGACAGCCGGTCGACCACGTCCTTGGGGCTCAGCTCGGCATTCGCGAGACCGACCGCGAGGCTCACGAGGAGGCAGCGGCCGGCTGTCTCCTCGTCGGGAAGGGGTACGCCGAGTTCGTGCAGGGCCTGGACGTACAGTTCACGGATCTCGGTTTCGTCGCTCCTGCGTGGCAGGCCGGCCAGTTCGCGCAGGGCGGGGGAATCACGCCCGTCGACGAGTGCATGAGCAGCAAGCATCGGGAGCTCCTCGGGTGGGAGTACCTCCGCCACATACCGCCAAGCGCTGCGCTGCAACCGGTCCATGCACTCATCGTGAGAGCAACGAGGCTCCCTGGCCACCTGATTGCCGATTTGGCCTCGGCTTTTGTAGGGAGCGACCTCTTCGTCCCGAAGCAACTTGGGTGGGGGCGCTGCCTTGTGCGGGACTGGCTCTCACCTGTGCTGATGGTCCGCAGGCGTTCGCGCTCGTTCGCTGCTGTCCGTCGGCGTTGTCACGCAGTTAGACAGGGCGCTGTCCCGTCGGCCTCGGCGGCTTTTACCGCGGTTCCCTGCTGATCCCCGCTCGATCTGGTGCACTTGTGGTGCGGCCGTGACGCTCCGCTTCAGAACCCGATGTCACCTGAACACGCAGACGACGCGCCATAGTCTTCGACCTGCTGCTGGTCGCGATGGTTGCTGTACTTCGTTGCTGTACAGCAACCGATCTCAGAGGTCTGACCTGGGAATCCCAGCCTTGGGCGACGTGGGGAGGTACGCACCCTGGCGCACCTCGATTCCCTGTGAGTCCCCGCCCGTTCCGGCACAGAAGCGGCACGCTTCGCGGCCCCCTCGAACCGGCATCGATCAAGGCTGTTGCGGCTCGCCCGCGGCAGTGTCATCCGTGGAACCCCCGCGGCCTCGCCTGGTTGCCCGAATTTGGTCGATGACGAGTCCCGCAGTTGCAGCCAGGAAGCAGATCGCCGCTACGCCGAAACCCACCCTCAGTAGTGGCGGTCGTCCGTTACTCAAAGCGCGGAAGCCAGCCCAGGCCGCGCCGGCCATGAGCCCGAGACCTTGTATCCACCATCGCTCGTCTCTGGCCTTTGTCATGTACTTAATCAGCGTCATACGTGATGATCTCACTCGCGCCTACCCACCACTCGCCCCGGCTTCCATCCCGTCTGCCGGTCGACCCACACGCCCTGAACCGCGACTGCTCGGCTCTGCCTGGGTCGATGGCAGGCGGGATGGAAGCCTCCTCCTGCACTCCATTCGGCCGGCACTCGCGAACGGCGCCCCCTCCTTCTCGGAGCCTGAGCGCCCCCGCCGGAGGCGCGTCTTTGACCCGCGGGCGCGCCTTCCTACCCGCTGCCCGCTACCCGCTGCCCGCAGCGCGCCGCCGGGCGCGGCCAGCCGGGGCGAAGACAGGAGGCAGGCCGCGCCGCAGAGGGCGGCGCGCCCCCGCGCCGTGCGCGGGCCTTGATGAACGCGGACCAGGCGGCGGCGCTCCTCGACTGGACTCGGTGCCGGCCGCGTGGAGGAATGCGGCTGCACGTCTTCTTCGCCACGCTGTACTACTGCGCTCTGCGGCCGGATGAAGCCGTAGCCATGCGAGTGCAGGATGTGACGCTTCCCGGGCCCGACGCCGGAGATCAGTGGTGTGAGCTGCTGATCCACACCGCGACTCCGGAGGTCGGCAAGCAGTGGACGACACCGGGGAGATCCACGAGGAACTGACCTGAAGGGCCGTGCCGAGGGTGAGACGCGCACCGTGCCGGGGCATCCCGCCCTGACGCGCATCCTGCGGCAGCACATCGAGGACGAGCAGCTCAAGCCCGGTGATCTGTTGTTCCAGGGGGAGACGGGCGGCATTCTCGCCGGGTCGGTCATCCGCCGGGCGTGGCGCAGTGCGCGCAAAGCCGTCTTGCCCCCGCACGTCTTCGAGTCGCCCACGGGGAAGCGGGTGTGCGACAACCGGCACACGCGCCTCACCAAATGGCTCAACGACGGGATCCCGCCCGCCCAGGTAGCCGAATGGGCCGGGAACAGCGTGCCGGTGTTGCTGGCTACCTACACACGGTGCGTCGAGGGGCAGCTGCCTGACCTGAAACGGCGCCTGGAAGCCGGGGGGGATCTTCCCGAGCCGCCCGACCCGGGCTGAGGCTTCTCGCGGAAAACTTCGACACGTATTCGACACAGCCACCCGCGAAAACCCGGTGACAGCCGGACAGCCCCGGAACCTCCCCTTGATCGTCGGGGGAGTGTCCGGGGCTTCGTCGTGTCGCGTGAAACGTGCTCTGAGCAGCAAAAATGCCCTCCCGAAGGGAGGGCGGAGACTTGCGCCCCCGGCAGGACTCGAACCTGCGGCCAAGCGCTTAGAAGGCGCCTGCTCTATCCACTGAGCTACGGGGGCCGGTGTGGTGGCCTCGTACGTGCTGCCCGGGTGTGGGCCGATCCGTGACGTTGCCGGGGACAAGGATAGGGCTCCCGGTTCCTCGTCCTGGTCGCTTCGCCTCCGTGGCTCAATGTGGAGGTTCAGTGAAGCGGTCCTGATAATCGCAGGCAGGTGCGAATCGTGCAGCGCTTTTGGCGTCCCGGAACACGGGTGTTGTGCACTCGTTATGCCTGGGCTGCGCCTCTGTCCCAGTCGCACCTTCCGTCCGTTGTGTCCTATCGGCGCGCAGACATGCCTATATGCTTCATAAATCCCCTGAAATTGGGCATTCTTCGCGTGTGGTGACCTTGGACGTACGGCCTCAGCTGCTCGACGCACTCTCCGCCCTGCGCGACCGTGTCGCCGCCGCACGCTTTCCGCTGCCCCTGGCGGGCGCTCCACGCGCGCGTGCCAACCGCGACGAACTGCTCGCCCAGCTCGACGACTACTTGGTGCCCCGACTCAGGCAACCCGAGGCGCCCCTGCTGGCGGTGATCGGCGGCTCCACCGGCGCCGGCAAGTCCACCCTCGTCAACTCCCTGGTGGGGCGGCGCGTCAGCGAAGCGGGCGTGCTGCGGCCGACGACACGGACTCCGGTGCTCGTGTGCCATCCGGAGGACCATCACTGGTTCAGCGGCATGCGGGTGCTGCCCGGTCTCACCCGCGTGTGGGTGCCCCACCAGGAGTCGACGGACGACCTGTTGCTGCCCGGTGAGGACGGCAGACGGGTGCTGCGCATCGAGACCGCCGACACCCTCCCCCCCGGCCTCGCCCTCCTCGACGCCCCCGACGTCGACTCCCTCGTCGCCGACAACCGCGTCCTGGCCGCCGAGCTGATCTGCGCCGCCGACATCTGGGTGATGGTCACGACGGCCGCCCGCTACGCCGACGCCGTGCCCTGGCATCTGCTGCGCACCGCCAAGGAGTACGACGCCATGCTCGTCACCGTCCTCGATCGGGTGCCCCACCAGGTCGTCTCCGAGGTGTCCCGGCAGTACGGCGCTCTGCTCACCAAGGCCGGGCTCGGGGACGTCCCGCGCTTCACCGTCCCGGAACTGCCCGAGTCCGCCTGGGGCGGCGGGCTGCTGCCGGCCACCGCGGTGGCGCCGCTGCGGGCTTGGCTGGCCCATCAGTGCCAGGACTCCGGCGCCCGCCGCCATGCGCTGACCCGCACCGCCGGCGGAGTGCTCGACTCCCTCAAGGCCCGCATGCCCGGACTGGCCGGCGCCGCCGCCGCGCAGTACGCGGCCGCCCTGCGGCTCACCTCGGCCGTCGAGGCGGCGTACGACAGCGAGTACACACGCGTGCGGGGCCGCCTGCAGAGCGGAGCCGTGCTCGCCGGGGACGCGCTCAAGCGCTGGCGGGCCTTCCCCCTGGACTGCGCCGCGGGCGAACTCCTGGACGCCCTCTCGGACAGCCTCGTCACGCTTCTGCTGTGCGCCGTCACCGCCGCCGACGAACGCGTCGACGAGGCCTGGCGGCGCGAACCGGCAGCGGACGCACCGGAGCTGACGGACCGGGACACCGCTCCGGAGAGCGTCGAACACCGGATCGGTCTCGCCGTACGACGGTGGCGGCGCGAGCTCGACGAGTACGCCGAAGACGAGGTGCGCGGCCTGGAACGCGGTGTCGCGCCGGACCCGGAGGCCGTCGCCGCGCTCGTCGCCACCGCCCTGCTGGGCGGCCGCAGAGCGCGTTCCGCGGGCGAGGGGCTCGCCGAACGGATCGGCGCCCACGGCGCGTTGCGGCTGCGCGACCGGGCCGGACGGCTGCTCGCCGAGCACCTCGACCGCGTCATGCACACCGAACGCGAGCGCCGCCTGGCCCCCCTCGACGGACTCGAGGTCCACCCCGAACCCCAGGCCGAACTCATCGCCGCGCTGTCCGTACTGCAGAAGGAGAGGTGACCGGTGACCGCCGTCGCTGACCAGGACCACAGGGACCACACGGACGACACGGACCACACGCACGACACGGACCACACGGACCACACGCACGACAGGAATCACAGAGGTCGTAGGGACCGCATCGACGACACCGAGCACACCGAGCAGACCGACCACACCGATCGCGGGGGTCACTCCGACCGCAGGAATCGCCAGGACCACATGAGTGACAGAGGTCATCAGGAGGACGGGGTCACGAGCGGGCAGGAAGGGCGGCAGGCCGGCGATGCGGGGGAGGATGAGGGGGAGGGGGAGACGTCGGTGGCCGAGCCTCGGAGGCAGGCCCCCGATGTCCTCAAGGGCTCGGGCCCCAAGGGTTCCGGGGGCGACCCCGATCCGCAGGACGAGGGGGATCCCGGAGACCCGCGTGATTCCCAGGACCAGCGGGACCACCAGGACCAGCGGGACCACCAGGAACAGCAGGACCACCAGGAACAGCGGCGCCGCCAGGAACAGCGCGATCCCCAGGACCGTCGCGGCCGCGCGGAGGGCGGTGGCGGGGCCTGGGACGACGGTCTCATCGCCCGCCGGGTGACCGAGGCGTCCGCCGCCGAACAGGCCGCACTCAAGGAGTCCCGGGGCGGCGGAGGAGGACGCGGGGGAGGCGGCGGAGGCGGCGGGTCCGCGCCCTCGCCCCCGCTCGTCTACGACAGGGAACTGCGGTCCCGGCTCGACGCCCTGCGTGAGCTGGTGGGGCTGTCCCGCGCCCGCCTCGACAGCAGGACCCTCGCCCGGGCCGGCCGCGTTCTCGAGGAAGCGGCTGCCCGGCGCAGGCTCTCCGGCCAGCACACGGTCGTCGCTCTCGCGGGCGCCACCGGAAGCGGGAAGTCGCAACTGTTCAACGCCCTCGCCGGAGTGAACATCTCGGAGACGGGCGTACGCCGGCCGACCACCTCGGCGCCCATCGCGTGCAGTTGGAGCGACGGCGCGGCGACCCTCATCGACCGGCTCGGCATCCCGGGACGACTGCGCAGGCGGCCGGTGCAGAGCGCGGACGCGGAGGAACAGCTGCGCGGGCTCGTCCTGATCGACCTGCCCGACCACGACTCCGCCGCCGTGCAGCACCGCGAGCAGGTCGACCGGGTCCTCGGACTCGTCGACGCGGTCATCTGGGTCGTCGACCCGGAGAAGTACGCCGACGCCGTCCTGCACGAGCGCTATCTGCGGCCCATGGCGGGCCACGCGGAGGTCATGTTCATCGTCCTCAACCAGGTCGACCGGCTGCCCGGCGACGCCGCCGAGCTCGTCCTGGACGACCTGCGGCGCCTCCTCGACGAGGACGGCGTCGCCCTCGGCGAGTACGGCGAGCCCGGCGCCACCGTGCTCGCCCTGTCCGCGCTCACCGGCGACGGCCTGGGGGAACTGCGCGAGCTGCTCGGCCAGTTCGTCGCCGAGCGCGGCGCGGCGGCACGCCGCATCTCGGCCGACCTGGACACCGCCGCATGGGGGCTGCGGCCCGTCTACGCCACCGGGCGGCGCACCGGGCTCAGCGAGGAGGCGCGGGACGAGTTCGCCGACCGTCTCGCGGACGCCGTCGGAGCCACCGCGGCCGGCGAGGCGGCCGAGCGCGCCTGGCTGCGCAACGCGGGCCGCGCCTGCGGGACGCCCTGGCTGCGGCTGTGGCGCTGGCACCAGGACCGGCGTGACCCTCCCACCGGGCGACTGCCGGTCAGCGCCCCGCCGGACGAGGAGATCACCGCGCGGCAGCGCGTCGAGCAGGCGGTGCGCACCCTGTCCGAGCGGGCCTCGGCGGGGCTGCCCACGCCCTGGGCACAGGCCGTGCGAGAGGCGGCCGTGCGCGGTGCGCAGGGACTGCCCGAGGCGCTGGACGAGCTGGCGGCGCGGGCCGGGCTGCCGCCCGGCCGGCCGCCGCGACCGGGCTGGTGGCCGGTGGCCGTGATGGCGCAGGCGTCCATGACGCTTCTCCAGGTCGTCGGCGGACTATGGCTGGTGGGGCAGATCGTCGGCGTTCTCGCGCCGAATCTCGGGGTCCCGGTGCTGCTGATGGTGTCCGGCATCGTGGGCGGTCCGCTGGTCGAGTGGAGCTGCCGGATGGCGGCACGGGGGCCGGCCCGGCGCTACGGCCAGGACGCGGAGCGCCGGCTGCGGGAGGCGGCCGCGGGGTGCGGGCGGGCGCGCGTCCTGGATCCCGTCGCCGCCGAACTGCTGCGGTACCGGGAGGTCCGGGAGCAGTACGCACGGGTCACGGGGACGGCGGTCGGCGCACGATGAGGTGAGGAGATCCGGGGGGTGATCCCCCGGTGGGGGAGGTGTGTCACTCGTCCGGGTGGTGGGGTTCTCCACAGGCTGGGGGTGATCCACAGCGCTCGGCGGGCTCGGCGCGGCGGAGGCAGTCTGGCTTCGCGGTGATCGCGACGGACGCGGTCGCCGCGAGGCGGCGACGGCACGGGACGCACGGTCCCGGCCTTCGCGGCGGACGCAGCCGTACGGGAGGGTCCCGTGGGCGCATCCGGGCGGCGCGACCGCCCGCTGAGGGAGGGTTCGAGTGAACGAGACGATGGTCTGCGCGGTGGGCAACGTGGCGACGCAGCCGGTGTTCCGAGAGCTGGCGTCGGGAGCGTCGGCGAGGTTCCGGCTGGCGGTGACCTCGCGCTACTGGGACCGCGAGAAGAGCGCCTGGGCCGACGGGCACACCAACTTCTTCACGGTGTGGGCCAACCGTCAGCTGGCCGCGAACGCGACGGCCTCGCTGAACGTCGGCGATCCGGTCGTCGTGCAGGGCCGGCTGAAGGTGCGCACGGAGTCGCGCGAGGGGCAGCAGGTCCGGACGTCGGCGGACATCGACGCCGTGGCGATCGGTCACGACCTCGCGCGGGGCACGTCGGCCTTCCGGCGATCGAACCGCCCCGAACCGGCCGTCGCCGGGACGCCGACGCGGCCCGAGCCCGACTGGGAGACGCCGGCCGCGGATCCCCTGGAGCCGGAGCCCGACACTCCGCGGCGCCGCGAGCCGGCGGGGGTGACGTGAGTCGGCGGGGGTGACGTGAGCCGAGGCCGGGCGCCGGGCGGGACGAAGCGCTGCGCGGGAGAGCGGAACGGTGACGCAGCGTCAGGGATCTGTCAACGCTGACGTTGACCGAAGTGCGGCTTATCGGCGAATGCACTGCCGGTCGGTGAGTGGATTTGTCGATAAGCCCGGCCGGTAGGCGATCTTGGGGATAACGATTCCGAGTCGGATCGACGATCCGATGAGATGACCGGTAAGCGTGGTGCGTCGCGTCTCTAGGATGCCGGACGTGGCTCACGGGGCTTCAGATTCTGCAGGTGGGACCGTACCCCCCACGTCAACGGGTCCTGCTCGAAGGGGAATTGCGTGATTTCTTCGCTCTCTGTGCGGTTCTCGCGCCGACGAGGCGCGGTCCGTCTCGCCGTGGCGGCGCTGGTGTCCGGCTTCATCGCGGCGGGCGTCGTCGCCGGCGCGGACAAGGCGTCCGCTGTCGAGGTGACGCACGGTCAGGGCGGAGCCACCGCGACGATAGGCGGCCTCAAGACGTACGGCACGGCCGTGATCCACGCCGACGGCGGGGACCAGGATGTGTCGGCCGGCCTGTTCGAGATGTCCGTCGAGGGCGGCGGCACCCTGCAGACGTACTGCGTCGACCTCTACAACCCCACGCAGCGGGACGCCAGGTACCACGAGACTCCGTGGAGCGGCACCTCTCTCGGCGTCAACCGGGACGCGGGCCGCATCCGTTGGATCCTGCAGAACTCCTACCCCCAGGTGAACGACCTCGCCTCGCTGGCGCACAGGGCCGGCATCGACGGCGGTCTCACCGAGCAGGACGCCGCCGCCGGCACCCAGGTGGCCATCTGGCGTTACTCGGACGGCGCTGACGTCGACGCCGTCGGTCCGCGCGCCGAGCGGCTAGCGGACTACCTCCAGAAGGCCGCCCGCGCGTTGCCGGAGCCCAAGGCCTCCCTCACCCTCGACACGCCCGCCGTCTCCGGTCGGCCCGGTGAACTGCTCGGCCCGGTCACGGTGCACACCGACGCGACCGCCGTGACGGTGACGCCCCCGTTGAACGCCGCCACCAGCGGGGTGCGGATCGTGGGCGAGAACGGCAAGGCGGTCACCTCCGCGACGGACGGCAGCCGACTGTTCTTCGACGTGCCCGCCGACGCGGTGCCGGGCTCGGCGGAGCTGACCGTGCAGGCCTCGACGACCGTCCCCGTCGGCCGCGCCTTCACCTCGGAGAGCCGCAGCCAGACCCAGATCCTGGCCGGCTCCAGCGAGTCGACCGTGTCGGCGACGGCGAGCGCGGCCTGGGCGCAGCAGGGCGCTCTCCCGGCCCTCTCCGCGGCGAAGAACTGCGCGAAGACCGGCGTGGACCTCACCGCGGTCAACCGCGGCGACGACGCCTTCGACTTCGATCTGATGGGCATTCGGCACGCCGTCCCGGCCGGCGCGTCCCGGACGGTGACGATCCCGCTCCAGGAGGACCAGGCCTACGACTTCACGATCACCGGCCCGCAAGGCGCCGACTACCGCTTCACCGGCGTCCTGGACTGCAGGACCCGCGCCGACGAGACCGCCGGCCTGACCGCCCAGACCCTCAGCGAACCGAGCCCGGCCACGGTGGGCGGCGCCTCGACCGAGACCGGGACCGACCTCGCCGCGACGGGCGGCACGAGCGCCACCCCCCTCATCGCCGGCACGGCCATCGGCCTGGTGATCATCGGAGGAGCGGCCCTGATCCTGATCGGCCGAAAGGACACCCAGCCCGACGACTGAACCGGCCCACCGCCCGCTGCCCTGCCCCGGCCCGCCTCCCCGACTCCCACCCTTCCGCCCTGCGAGCAGGCCCGTGCGTCCGGGCGCCGGCCTCCGGGCACCGTCGCAGGCCGATGGGTTCTCCCGACGTGCGAGGCACTTTCGACCGGCCGGGCGTGCTCCTCGGTGACCGACAGTGACAGGCCGGTCCCAGGCGTCTACAGCGAAACCCCAGCTCACAGCGCCCCGACCTAACGGGTTACCACCCGGGGGTGGACCTCAGGCAAGATGGGGTGTATCTGCCCACTGCCTGATTTCAAGCTGCCGGACGGTTTCTCTTGGCTGAGTACATCTACACCATGCGCAAGACGCGCAAGGCACACGGCGACAAGGTCATCCTTGACGACGTAACGCTGAGCTTCCTGCCCGGCGCGAAGATCGGTGTGGTCGGGCCGAACGGTGCCGGTAAGTCCACCGTTCTGAAGATCATGGCGGGGCTCGAGCAGCCCTCCAACGGCGACGCGTTCCTGTCGCCCGGATACAGCGTTGGCATGCTGCTGCAGGAGCCGCCGCTCGACGAGTCCAAGACCGTCCTGGAGAACGTGCAGGACGGCGCCGCCGAGATCATGGGCAAGCTCAAGCGCTTCAACGAGGTCGCCGAGCTCATGGCGACCGACTACTCCGACGCCCTGATGGACGAGATGGGCAAGCTCCAGGAGGACCTGGACCACGCCAACGCGTGGGACCTGGACACCCAGCTGGAGCAGGCCATGGACGCCCTGGGCTGCCCGCCCGGCGACTGGCCCGTCACCACCCTCTCCGGCGGTGAGCGCCGCCGCGTCGCGCTGTGCAAGCTGCTGCTGGAAGCGCCCGACCTGCTGCTGCTCGACGAGCCCACCAACCACCTGGACGCCGAGTCCGTGCAGTGGCTGGAGCAGCACCTCGCCAAGTACCCCGGCACCGTCGTCGCCGTCACCCACGACCGGTACTTCCTCGACAACGTCGCCGAGTGGATCCTGGAGCTCGACCGCGGTCGCGCCCACCCCTACGAGGGCAACTACTCCACCTACCTCGACACCAAGGCGAGCCGTCTCAAGGTCGAGGGGCAGAAGGACGCCAAGCGCGCCAAGCGGCTCAAGGAAGAGCTGGAGTGGGTGCGGTCCAACGCCAAGGGGCGTCAGGCCAAGTCCAAGGCCCGTCTCGCCCGGTACGAGGAGATGGCGGCCGAGGCCGACAAGATGCGGAAGCTGGACTTCGAGGAGATCCAGATCCCGCCGGGCCCGCGGCTCGGCTCCATCGTCGTCGAGGTCAACAACCTCTCCAAGGCGTTCGGCGAGAAGGTCCTCATCGACGACCTCTCCTTCACGCTCCCGCGCAACGGCATCGTCGGGGTCATCGGCCCGAACGGCGCCGGCAAGACCACACTGTTCAAGATGATCCAGGGCCTGGAAGAGCCCGACTCCGGATCCATCAAGGTCGGCGAGACCGTCAAGATCTCGTACGTCGACCAGAGCCGCGCGAACATCGACCCCAAGAAGACGCTGTGGGCCGTCGTCTCCGACGAACTGGACTACATCAACGTCGGCCACGTCGAGATGCCGTCTCGCGCTTACGTGTCGGCCTTCGGTTTCAAGGGCCCGGACCAGCAGAAGCCGGCCGGCGTGCTCTCCGGCGGTGAGCGCAACCGCCTCAACCTCGCGCTCACCCTCAAGCAGGGCGGCAACCTGCTGCTCCTCGACGAGCCGACGAACGACCTCGACGTCGAGACCCTGTCCTCCCTGGAGAACGCGCTGCTGGAGTTCCCGGGTGCGGCCGTGGTCGTCTCCCACGACCGGTGGTTCCTCGACCGGGTCGCCACGCACATCCTCGCCTACGAGGGTGACTCCAAGTGGTTCTGGTTCGAGGGCAACTTCGAGTCGTACGAGAAGAACAAGGTCGAGCGGCTGGGTCCGGACGCCGCGCGTCCGCACCGCGCCACCTACAAGAAGCTGACCCGGGGCTGATCGGTCTTGCGCCATCTCTACCGCTGTCCACTGCGCTGGTCCGACATGGACGCCTACGGCCATGTCAACAACGCGGTCTTCATCCGTTACCTGGAAGAAGCCCGCATCGACTTCCTGTTCCGTCCGGAGAAGGACTTCCAGCAGGGGTCCGTGGTGGCGCGCCACGAGATCGACTACAAGCGGCAGCTCGTCCACCGGCACACGCCGGTGGACATCGAGCTGTGGATCACGCAGATCAGGGCCGCGTCCTTCACCATCACCTATGAGGTGAAGGACGGCGACCACGTCTACGTCCGGGCGTCGACGGTCGTCGTGCCGTTCGACTTCGAGGCCGAGCGCCCGCGCCGGCTCACCGCCGAGGAGCGCGAGTTCCTGGCCGAGTACCAGGACGACGACCAGGACGCCGGCAAGGAGGCCGTCGCCGCATGACGGTGCTCCACCTCGCCGACGAGGGGGAGGCGGCGGACTTCGCGGCCTTCCTCTCCCGGCTGCTCCACTACGACCGTGGCGCGGCCGTGCGGCTGCAGGCGGCCGGCACCGCGCTGGCCGTCTTCGGACGGCCGCCGTCCTTCGAGGTGCTGGCGATCCGCGCGGTCCGGCTGGCCAAGCCGTACGAGAACGGCCTCGACGTCACGCTGGACGTGACCGTGTCGGCCGGTGAGCTGCTGGAGTCCGTCGACGAGAAGGCCGCGACGGCGGCCGTCCCCGCAGCCGTCACCGGGCCGCCGTGGGCCGGTGTGCTGCCGCCGCGCGGCGGCTGGCGGCCCGAGACGGGGCTCCCCGCGCCGGACGCGCTGCGGGCGCTGGTCGGCGCGGCCGTCGCCGAATTCCGCGCCCGCAGCGAGGAGTTGGCGGACGAGGCGCGCACGCGTGCCGAACTCGACGGGATCGGGCGGGAGATCTGGTCCCGGACGGTCGGCGACACCGGTCTTCCCGTGCGGGCCGTGCACGCGGCCCAGTCACTGGGGTTCCTGCGGCCCGCGACGCGTTCCGGGGACCTCGCGCTGCTCTCGTTCGGCGCGTGGCTGCGGCTGCGCACGCCGTACGGGTCCGTCGCCGTCCGGCGCGCTGGACGGCTGGGCATGCTCGACGTCAGCGTCCGCTGAGGGCCCGGAGGTCGGCCCGGAGTCCGAAGGCCCGCCGTCGACGGCAGGTGGATCCAAGGTCGTCGACGGCACGTGGTGCGCGGGTCGTCGACGGCATGGCCGCCGGGGTCGGGGGAGCCCCTCGTCCCGCCCTCGTCCCGTCACCCCGCTCGCCGGGGACTACTCCGGGGTGTTCACCATCGACGCCGCCGCGTACGTCAGGTAGTTCCACAGCGTGTGCTCGTGCTCCTCGGGCAGGCCGAGTTCGTCGACCGCCTCGCGCATGTGCTTCAGCCACGCGTCGTGCGCGGCCCGGTCCACGACGAAGGGCGCGTGCCGCATGCGCAGTCGAGGGTGGCCGCGGTGCTCGCTGTACGTCGTCGGACCGCCCCAGTACTGCATGAGGAAGAGCGCGAACCGCTCCTCGGCCGGACCCAGGTCCTCCTCCGGGTACATCGGCCGCAGGATCGGGTCCCCGGCGACTCCCTGATAGAAACGGTGGACCAGCCGGCGGAAGGTCTCCTCCCCACCGACCTGCTCGTAGAAGGTCTGCTCCTGAAGCGTGCCGCGCCGAATCTCTTTCACGTCTCCCATGGTCTCAGACGCGAAGACGGAGGACTCAAGGCTTAGGACCACCACCCCGGACGACGGCCAGGACCCCGGACGACTGCCCCCGCCCCGGGCGACGGCCAGGACCCCGGACGGCTGCCCCCGCCCCGGACGACGGCCAGGACCCCGGGCGACGGCCGGGGACGCCGGCCGCGGACCGCCGACACGCGCGTCGGCCGCTCTGTTCGCCTCGGGGCGTGCCGCGCCGCACAGTGGAGGCATGGGCGAGCACGAACTCGGCGGGAACGGCGGAAACCGCGGGAACGGCTGGGGCGACCGCGAAGGCTGGGACCGCCGGGACGGCGGGGGCGGCCGGGACGGCGGAAGGCTCGCGGGTCTCGCCGCGTCGGCACGGGCCGCGCTGGTGCGCGAGATCGAGGCGAGCGGCGCCTTCGTCGTCGACCCGCGGTGGCGGGAGGCGTTCGCGGACGTCCCGCGCCATCTTTTCGTGCCCTATTACTACGTCAGCGGCGCCACCGGCTACGAGCGGCGCTGGTGCGAGAGCCCCGACCCGCGCGGCAGGGAACGCTGGCTGCGCGGGGCCTACGAGGACGTCCCGCTGGCCACCCGGCTGCGCGACGGCGTACTCCTCTCCTCCAGCAGCCAGCCCTCCCTGATGGCGCTGATGCTGGCCGAACTGCGGGTCGAGGAGGGCGCCCGGGTCCTGGAGATCGGCGCGGGCACCGGCTACAACGCGGCGCTGCTGTCGTACCGGCTCGGCGACGCGAACGTCACCACCGTCGACCTGGATCCGGAGATCACCGAGTCCGCCCGCAGGCACCTCGCCGACGCCGGTCACCGGCCGGCCGTCGTCACCGGAGACGGGGCGCGCGGCGTCCCCGAGCGCGCGCCCTTCGACCGGATCGTCGCGACCTGCACGCTCGCGTCGATCCCGCCCGCCTGGCTTGCCCAGTGCACCCCCGGCGCCCTGATCCTGGCGCCGCTGGCCACCGGGCTGATCAGGCTGACCGTGCGGGACGCCGGGCATGCCGAGGGACGCTTCCTGCACACCGCCGCCTACTTCGTGCCGCTGCGCGGGGCGGACCGGCCCGAGCCGGAGCCGGTGGCGCTCGCCGGGATCCCGCACCGGGCCAGGGAGAGCGACCTGTTCCGCTTCCTGCTGGCCCTCACGCGGGGTGTCCTGGACCCGCAGGAGGCGTACGCACTGTGGGAGCGCGAGGGCATGCCGGGACGGGAGCGCTACGGCGTCACGGTCGGCCCGGGACACGCGTGGGCCTGGCTCGACGCGCCCGAAGGCCCGTACGCGTGGCCCCTGCCGGGTTCGCCGGATCCCGCCGCGACGCGGGCCTAGCGGGCCGGCGGAGGCGGCGGGGTCTCGCCTCGCTCAGCCGCGGCGGATCGTGATCGTCGTCCAGGCGCCCACGTGCACCTGGTCTCCGTCCTGCAGCGGTACCGGGACGAACGGCTGGATCGGTTCTTCCGAGCCGTTCACCGTGGTGCCGTTCGTCGAGTTCTGGTCGACGACGGCCCAGCCGCCGTCCGGCTGCTGGATCAGCACCGCGTGCTGGTGAGAGACGCCCGGGTCCTCCGGCGGCACCGACAGGTCTATGTCGGGGGTCTCGCCGGTGGAGTGGCGACGGCGGCCGATGGTGATCTGGTTGCCGGTGAGCGTGCGCTGCTGCTCGGGCGAGTACGCGGGCAGGTTCAGTCCCGCGGCCTCGGGGCCCGAGCGGTGCATCATCGCCATGAAGTACGCGCGGTCCGGGCCGATCGTCGCCGTCCAGGTCGTCGGCTGCTGCGAGAACGACGGACCGGGCGGAGCCTGCGGGGCGCCGCCGGGCTGCGGGTAGCCGTAGCCGCCGCCCTGGCCCGGGCCGGAGTTCCTGGGGTCGCCCTGGCCGGGGCCCGTGTTCGACGGCGGGGACAGGACCCAGTCGTCGTCACCGCCGCCGAAGGGGCCGCCGGGCTGGGGACGGCCGGTCTCCTGCGGGAAGCCGGACGGGGCAGACGGACCGGTGGGCTGGAAGGCCTGCGGAGCGCCGGGACCTCCCGGACCTCCTGGGCCACCGCCCTGCCCGTAACCGCCCTGGCCGCCGGGACCGCCCTGGCCGCCGGGACCGTTCTGTCCGCCGCGGCCGCCCTGGCCGCTCGGACCGCCCTGGCCCAGGAAGCCGGGGCCGGCCGTGGGCGTGCCGGGCGGCGGCGGAAGCGGCCGCGAGGGGTCGCCGCCGAAACCGGACGGGCCACCCTGACCGGGACCTCCGGGACCTCCGGGACCTCCGGGACCACCGGGACCACCCTGGCCGGGGGGACGGCCGCCGGGGCCCGAGGGCTCGCGGCCGAAGGGGTCGTTGGACGGGCCGCCGGGTTCGCGGCCGAAGGGGTCGGAGGACTGCCCGGGCTGCTCACGTCGGTAGGGGTCCGCGGGCGGTCCGGACGGCTCGCGGCCGAAGGGGTCGCCGGGCGGGCCGGGGGGCCGGCCGCCGGGACCGGAAGGCTCGCGTCCGAACGGGCTGCCGCCCGGGCCGGACGGCTCACGCCCATAGGCGCCGGGCGGCGGACCGCCGGCGGTGCCACCGGGGCCGCCGGGACCGGAGGGCTCGCGTCCGAACGGCGGGGGACCGCCGGCCGGACCACCCTGACCCCTGGGGCCGCCGGGCCCCGAGGGCTCACCGCCGAACGGCGGGATCGGCTCGGCGGGACGGTTCACCTGGGACGGGCGGGAACCCTGGTAGTCGAAGGAGTCGCTGCCCCCGTAGGACGGAGGCGGCGGCTGGAACCGCCCGCCCGGACCGCCGGGACCCTGACCGCCCGGACCGCCGGGGCCCTGACCGCCGGGGCCCTGACCGCCCGGACCGCCGGGGCCTTGGCCAGGACCGCCGGGACCCGGGCCGCCCGGTCCCGCGCCCGGACCGGAGGCCGGCGGGCGCGGGGCGGCCGGGGTGTACGAGGTCGCCGTGTTGGTGAGGAAGTTCCAGCGGCACTCCTCGCAGAACGGCGCCCCGCCCTCGCGGGGCGTGCGGCACTGCGGGCACAGCTCGGGCTCGTGGCCGGACGCGGAGGACTGATGACGTCCGCCGGGCTGGCCGCCCTGGCCGGGGCCGGGCGGGGGCGGCGGGAAACCGTAACCGCCGCCGGCCGGGGGCGGCGGGGGAGGGGGCGGGGGCACGGCACCGGCCATGCGGTGACCGCAGACCTCGCACCAGTCGTCGGAACCCGACTGGTGTCCGTTCGGGCAGGTCGGCATGTCGGCGCGTCCCCCTCTCTCCTTCGGTGTCCCAAAAGCTCGTTCAGGTCACTTCTTTACACGAACAGTCTTTGTGGACCGGGTCTCGAGCGTCATCTCGTCGGCGTCCGCGACCTTGGCCTTCAGTCGCACAGTACCTGTCGTGGCGTCGACCACGTCCACCACCTTCGCAAGCAGTTTCGCAGTATCCGCGTTCCCCGAGGCGCTCGCGAGCTGCACGGCCCGGCCCAGTTTGGCCGTCGCTCCATCCATATCGCCCGCTTTGCGTAGATCCAGCCCCTGCTGGATGACCTGGGCCAGTTCGGCCTGGCCGGTGTAGTGCGCGACCTGGGGGTTGATCGAGGTGGAGGCGGCCATGTCGTCGGTCCACACGGCCCGCACGAGCCCCTGGGCGCCCAGGTTGTGCACGCTTCCGTCGGGCTGCGGGATCACCAGCGAGACCCGTGCGGCCAGCATCTCCTGGCCCACGTTCGCCGCCGGGACCTCGACGCACACGTGGTAGTCACGGGACTCGTCGCCCCAGGAACCGGTGGGGTAGTCGCCCGCGCGCGGGCCCGCCTCCGTGCGGCGTCCGGTCAGCTCCTCGACCGTCGGCGCGACCTGCTTGACGAACTTGACGGCGGTTCCGACCGGCGTCCACAGCCGCAGGGCGACGTCCGCGACCTCCTTGCCCATCGCCGTCTCCATCATCTGCGTGAAGTCGGCGGCGAGGCCGGCCGGGTCGGCGACGATGTCGGCGGTGCCGAGGAGGGCGGAGGCGATCCCTGTGACTTCTTTCACTTCCCAGTCGGTGCCCACGCCACGGGCGTCACAGGTGAAACGGCCGGCGCAGTCGTCAAGGGCGGCCTTGAGGTCCTGCGGCGACTCGTGCTCGTTGCGGCCGTCGGTGAGCAGGATGCCGTGCCGGATGGCGACGTCGGCCGTGGACAGCAGCCGGTCCGCCAGCCGCAGCCAGGTTCCGATCGCCGTGCCGCCGCCCGCGCTCAGCCGGCGCAGCGCCTGCTTGGCCTGTTCGCGGGTGTCGGCGTCGGCGACCGCGAGCCGGCCGCCGCCGGGGTAGACCTCCTTTGCGACGTGCGTGCCGCCGATCACCGCGAAGTGCACGCCGTCGCGCAGGGTGTCGACGGCGGCGGCGGTGGCGTCACGGGCGTTGCGCATCTTGGTCGGCGGGTAGTCCATCGAACCGGAGCAGTCCACCATGATCGCCACGGCGGCGGACGGGCCCTGGCCCGAGGTGTACAGGTGGGGCGCGGCGACCGCGCTGCCCACCGTGCCGCCGCCGGTGGCGGTGACCGTGACGATCGCGCTGACCTCGCGGCCGCCCTCGGGCAGGTACTCGTTCTGGTAGACGTCCACCGAGAACTGCGGCACGTTCGACTTCGAGAAATTGGCCATGCCTGCTCAGATCCCCCTCGGAAAACCCCACGTTCGCGGGGCGATGTCTGGACCGGACCGGTCCCCACCGGTCCGTGGGCGTGCTTCCCCGTGCTTCCCCGTGCCGCCGGTGTCCCGGTGCTGCCGTTGTTCCCGGTTCCGCGGCCTCAGGCCGATCCTGCCCCCTGGGCGGGGACGGGGAACGGCACGAGGGCCACTGTTACGTTGTCGTGGCCCCCGCCGTCGAGTGCGTGACCGACCAGGACCCGGGCGCTGTGCAGCGGCCGGACGCCGGCGTCCGGCGGGAGGACCTCGGCCATCTCCTCGGCGCCCTCCGCGTAGTTCCACAGGCCGTCCGTGCACACCACCACCACACCGGGCCGGTCCGGCTTGAAGGAAGCGGTGTGCGGCTCCAGTTCGTAGGCGTCGGCGCCGAGCCAGCCGGTGATGGCGTGGGCGCGCTCGTCGGCGTAGGCCTCCGCCTCGCTCATCAGGCCCGCGGCGACCATCTGCGCGGCCCACGAGTCGTCCTCGGTGAGCCGGGCCGGGGGCGAACTGCGGTCCGCCGGCACCCAGTACGCGCGGCTGTCGCCGACCCAGCCGACGACCAGGAGACCGGAGGTGACCACCGATCCGACGAGTGTGCAGGCGGGTGCGTTCTGGTGCGGGGCCTGCTCGCGGGCCGTGGCCGGCTCGTCGGCCAGCGCGTTGACCGCGTGCGAGGCGGCGACGATCGCCTCGTGCATCGCCTGTTGCGGGTGCGCCCCCTGCGGCAGGGCCGTCAGCAGGGACTCGCTCGCCGCCTTCGAGGCGGCCAGGGATGCGTCGTCCGGGCGGGTGGCGGAGGACACGCCGTCGCAGACGATCGCCACGAGCGCGGGCGACCCGTCGGGCAGCGCGGTGCAGCCGAGGCCGAAGGCGTCCTCGTTGCGGTGGTGGCGCAGGCCGCGGTCGCTGACGGCGGCGATCGGGCCCGACTCGGCTTCCATGTGGTCGCGTTCGCGCGGCTGGGCGTGCCCGCAGTTCTCGCAGTACCCGTCGTCGTCGACCCGGCCCGCACGGCAGGCCACGCACACCGTGGCGGTCTCGGCCACCGCGGCGGCCTCGGCGGCCACCCGGGGGTCGGGCGCCTGCAGCGCGTACTCGTCGGGTTCCGAGGGCCGGTCGAACCGGACGCCGGGAACCGGAGCGGAAGGGACCGGAGCGGCGGGGGCCGCGGCGGGCGGCGGCACCGGGGCCCCGGGAAGCGACGGCGACACCGGGGCCCCGGGCGCACCGGGCGCACCGGGCGCACCGGGGACGCCGGCCACCCCACCGACCCCGTGGGCCGGACCGACCCCGTGGGCCGGACCGGCCGCACCGCCGACCTCGTGGGCCGGACCGGCCACAGCGCCGACCTCGTGGGCCGGACCGGCCGCACCATGGGCCGCATCGGGCCCGCCGTGGAGCGCGCCGGGGACGGCGGCGGCGCCGGGAACCGGGGCGCCCGGCGCCGTCGTCCCGTTCGCCGCCACCGCCTCGGCTCCCGCGAACCCCGAGGATCCCGCGGCTCCCGCGAACCCGGCGACTCCTGTGGACTCCGTCGTGCGCTCCGCGGGAGCCGGCTGCGCGGAGCCGTTCATCGTGAGGGTGGGGTGGTCGTCCGGGCGCGGCGGTACGGCGGACAGGTCGTATCCGCACGCACCGCAGAAACGGTCACCCGCGTCGAGCGGCTCCGCGCAGCTCGGACACGTCGGCAGGGCGGCCTGCCGGGGCATCTGCGACATTGACTACACCCACGTCCGGGGGCGGTAACGATTGGCACGTTCCACCAGGTCGATCCTCTCTTCGCCGCCGGTCGCCAGCCGGGCCAGCGTGCGGTACGAGCGCTCCAGGCCGAAGCGCAGCCCTCGCTCGTCCAGTTCGCTGCCGAGCAGCACCCGGGCGGCCGGCGCGGCGCCCCGGCCACCGGAGAGTATCCAGTCGAGGGCGCAGCCGAGGACTTCGGCGGACAACTGCTCGCGCCGCGTCGGGTCGAGGCCGTACGCGTCCAGCGCCTCGACCTGGGCCGCGGCGGCGGTGAGGTCCTCCAGGAAGGGTACGTCGGAGGCGAGGGCCGTCCGCTGCCGGAGCCGGGCGCGCACGGCCGCGACCCGCGCCGCCGTGTAGTGGATGGACGACTCCGGCACCGACTCCAGCGTCCGCACGGCGCGACCGCGGTCCCCGGCGGCCAGCTGCACGCGGGCCAGACCGAAGGCCGCGCTCACATAGCTGGGATCGGTCGACCACACCAGGCGGTAGTACTCGGCGGCGTTGTCGAGCTGCCCCAGCACCTCCGCGCACAGGCCGAGCGCCAGCTTGGGCGCGGGCTCGCCCGGGAAGGCGTCGTAGATGGCGTCGAAGGCGAGCGCGGCGCCCTCGTGGTCGCCGGTGACCAGCGAGGCGACGCCCCGGTACCAGACCACCCGCCAGTCGTCGGACCGTTCGTCCTCCAGCTTCCGGAGGGAGGCGAGGGCGGCCTGGTGGTCGCCGTTCTCCAGCCAGGCGCGGATCTGCCGCAGCCGGGTCTCCACCGACGGCGCCGGCGCGGCCGTGAGGGCCGAGATCAGCTCGGCCGGCGCGGACGCCAACAGGCCTGCGAGGAAGCCCGCGTTGGGGTCGGAGGGGTCGACGTGGGGGACGGGCAGCGCGAGGGCCGCGGCGGGCGCGGGGACGGTCCTCACCAGGCCGCCGGGGACGACCGCGGGCGTGCCGCCGGCCGCGGAGGGCGACGCACCGCCCGCGCCCGGCAGCGGGCCGCCCGCGGGGACGACGCCGACGCCGCCCGCGAAGGCGAGGGCCGGTGCGGCGCCGGGCGTGCCGGGCAGGCCGGGAGCGGCGCCGGGGGCCCCGGACGGTGTGGCCGCGCCGGCCGTCCCGCCGGCGAGAGCCGGAACCGGCCGGGCCGCTCCGGAACCTCCGAACAGCCGACGCGGGGCGACCCGCGCCCGTGCGCCCAGCCGGGACACCTCCCCGTCCAGCTTGGGGAACAGCTCGGTGTCCGTGACCTTGACCTCCGGCCCGAACAGCGTCGACAGCGCGGGCCGCGCCCGGCCGCTCTGCAGCGAGACGACCTCGCGCAGCACGCCCGTCAGCTGCTCCGCCATCTCCTGCGCGGAGGCGAACCGGCGCGCCGGGTCGGGGTCGGTGGCGCGGACCATGAGCCGGTAGAACGACTCGTACCGGCGGAAGACCTCGATGGTGTCGGGGTCGGGCAGCGAGTCGACGAAGGCGGTCGTGTAGCCCTGGAAGTCGAAGGTGAGGACGGCGAGCGTACGGCCCACCGTGTACAGGTCGGAGGCGACCGACGGCCCCACCTCGGCGACCTCCGGCCCCTGGTAGCCGATCGTGCCGTAGATGGCCGACTCGTCGTCGTCCATTCTGCGGACCGCGCCCATGTCGATCAGCTTGAGCTGGTCCTCGGTCTGGATCGCGTTGTCGACTTTGAAGTCGCAGTACAGCAGGTTGCGGCTGTGCAGATGGCCGAGCGCCTCCAGGGCCTCGATGCCGTACGCGCACGCCTGCTCGACCGGCAGCGGGTCCCGTTTGCCGTCGGACGCGCGGCGGGCGTTGGCGATCTCCTTGAGGGACTTGCCGCCGACGTACTCCATGACGATGTAGCCGTCGAGGGAGCCGGTGCGCTGGTCGAGGTGCTCGACGAAGTTGTAGATCCGCACGATGTTGGCGTGCTCGATCTCGGCGAGGAAGCGCCGCTCGGAGATGGCCGCGGCCATCGCGTCCTGGTCGCCGGTGTCGAGCAGGCCCTTGAGGACCACCCAGCGGTCGGACACCGCGCGGTCCACGGCCAGGTAGACCCAGCCGAGGCCGCCGTGCGCGAGGCAGCCCACGACCTCGTACTGCCCGTGCACGACGTCGCCGGCCTTCAGCTTGGGCACGAAGGAGTACGGGTGGCCGCACTTGGTGCAGAAGCCCTCCGTGCGGCCCTCCCGCTCGCCGCGCCCGCGGCCCACCGGCGCGCCGCAGTCGGAGCGCGAGCAGAACCGCTTGCGCTCGGGCACCTCGGGGTTGTCCAGCACCATGGCGCGCGGGTCGGGACGCGGCACCTGCGGCACCGAGACCAGGCCGACGCCCAGCCGGGCCCGGCCGGAGGAGCCGGCGGTCGAGCCGGAACTGCGCACCGACACCGAACGGCCCGTGGAGCTGCCCGACAGCGAGCGCGACAGCCGCCCGGACACCGAACGGCGCGACTTCGACGACTGCGACGACGTACGGGTGCTGCGGGCGCTGCGGGAACTCCCGGCGCCGGAGCGGGAACCGGCGCTGTCCGTGCCGCTCCTGCCGGCCCGGGTCACCCCGGTCGGCGGCGAGCCGACCAGGCCCTGCCCGGAAAAGGAACCCCCGGACGCGACGACCGGAGCCAGACCGCAGGTGTCGCAGTACAGCTCGCCACCGCCCACGTCCTCGTACGACCCCTCGCAGCCCGGCCGCTGACACGACTGCCCTGCCTGACTCATGGCTACTGCTCCCCCCTACGGTCCTGAGGCCCGCCCTGATCCGGCACGCGCGGCGCCGTGAGCAGTTCGGCCGCCGCCTGCTGGTAGCGCAGGACGGCCTGTTCGGCGACGCGCAGATCGCAGGGCGCGCTCCACAGCATGCGGCGCGCCGCGTCGTAGCGCTCGATGAGGAACGGGTCCTCGGCGAGCCCGTGCCGGGCGACCTTCGCCTTGTACGCGTCCAGACGGCCGCGCAGCTCCGCCCGGACCGCCAGCGGCTGGGTGACCGCGCTCAACGACTCGCGGGCGCGCAGCAGTTCGTCCTCCGCCTTCTGCTCCAGGGACTCCAGGAGCGGGGACAGGCGGTGCCACTGGGCGTGCCGGCGGTACTCGGCGGCCGTCGCGAGCTGCTCCTGCAGCGCGGTCGGCGGGCCGCTGACCACCGGCACCTCGGTGGCGGCGATCTTCGCCAGCACCTCGCCGCGCGCGGTGCGCGCCTCGGCGAGGGTGCGGTCGGCCCGGCTGAGCAGGTCCCGCAGCCGCACCAGCCGTTGTTCCGCGTCCTGGCGGACCGTCAGGACGGCGTCGATCTCCCGGCGCACGTCCTCCAGGGCGCGCGCCTCACGGTCGTACACCGTGGTGTCCGGACGGCCGCCGCCCGGCGCGGAGCTGCCCTGCGCGCGCACCCAGAAGGCCAGCGGGTCCGACACCACCTGCTCGCGCAGGGACGTCAGGGTGCGGGTGATGCGTTCCAGGTCGTCGCCGGCCGGGTGCTCGCCGGGGCGGACGCCGACGGAGTGCGCCAGCCGGCGGGTGCGCTGGAGTTCGGCGGCCAGTAGATCTATCCGCGCGGGCAGCGCCGACCACACCGCGTCGGCGGTCACGACCATGTCGAGCGAGGACGCGTACAGCTCGTTCATCCGGTCGACGAGGCCGGTGAGGGAGAAGCTCTCGCTGAGCTTGGCCGTGCTCTGCGGCGGCGAGGTCTCGACGGCGCCGGCGGCCGAGCCGACGACCGATCCGGCGACGGTGACGCACTCGCCGCGCAGCAGCTCCGTCAGCTCCACCAGGTCCTCGCGACTGGACCAGCGACGGCGCGAACGGATCTCGCGGGCGCCGCGCAGCGCACCCGTGTACGCGTCGAAGTACGCCCACAGCAACGTGATCGACGCCTCCGCCGAAGCCCAGCGCTCCTTGGTGACGCCGGTGAGTTCGGCGCCTTCGAGGAGCCTGCGGCCCGCGTGGTCCTGCAGGGCGAGGAGCGAGGTCTCGATCGCCTCGTGCTCCGCGCCGAGCCGCGCCAGCGCACGGTCGACCTCGTCCCGGTCCATCACCGGCCCGGGGGGTCCCGTGACGCCCATCGATCACCTCTCGCTGCTGTTCGGTTGCCCGCTCGGTAGTTGCCCGCCCCGCTCCGCCGTCCTGCCCCGGCGGCCCGTCAGCTCGTGCGCAGGTACTGCGGCGCGGGCGGCCTGGATGTCGCCGCGTCGGCGCCCAGTGTCGCCGACAGCCACTTGTCGTACGACGCCTGCCAGCCGCTCGCGCGGTACTGCACCAGGATCTGGTTGACCCGGCGTACCAGATCGCCGGCGTCCTTCTTCATCGCCACGCCGTAGTACTCGGTCGTGAAGGGGGCGCCCTTGAGTTCGACCGTCGGGTCCTGGGCGGCCTGGCTGGCCGCGAGCGCGCCGTCGGTGACCACCGCGTCGACCTCGCCGAGCTGCAACCGCACCAGGCAGTCGAGCTGGTTGGGGACGGTGGTGGAGATGTCGACGCCGGCGCCGAGCCGGCCGGTCTTCTTGTCGTCGGCCAGCTTGGTGTCGGCCGTGGAACCTGCCGCCGTGCAGACCCTGGACTTCGTCAGGGTGTCGTCATAGCCGGTGATCTTCGAGGACTTGGGGGCGAGGACCTGCTGGCCGGTCTTGAAGTAGGGAGCGGAGAACGCGACGTCGGACAGCCGGCTGCAGGAGATCGTCATCGTGCGCACGACCATGTCGACCCGGCCCTCCTGGATGGCCGGGACGCGCTGGTTGGTCGGGATGGCCTTGAACTGGACGGCGTCCGGGTCGCCGAGGATGTCCTGGGCGATGCGGTGGACCAGGTCGATGTCGAAGCCCTCCAGCGCCGCCCCGGTGTTGTTGGGATCGCGGTAGCCCCAGCGGTAGCTGTTCTGGTCGACGCCGACGATCAGCTTGCGCTTCTCGCCCTGCCGGGCCTTGATCGCGGCGATCGTCGGGCCGTCCGCGGCCGAGGGCGCCAGGGTCTGCTTCTCCGGATCCTTGCAGTCGGCGTCCGCCGCCTGGTTCGCGGAGGCGGCCTTCTGGCCGCTTCGGCCGGGGCTCGCCGCGTTGCCGGAGCCGACCCGCGGCAGCATCAGCACGAGCGCCAGCGCGAGAGCGCAGACGGCCGCCATCGCCCCGACCCCGCCCCAGCCCCTCAGCCCGGCCCGCACACGTCGCGCACGCATCGTCACGCCCCCCATCACCGGTACTCCGACAGTCTGCGGCCGATGCCGAGGACCGCGCCCGCGGCGGCGAGCACGGCGAGCACGGCGGCCCCGATCGACAGGCCGGTCATGGCGTCCAGACCGTTTCCCGCGGCCTGTCGGAACTCGGCCTGCTCGTGTGCCAGCGCGATCGCCAGGTTCTTGTCGACGCCGTCGAAGCACGCGCCGGTCGCGTCCTTGCCGCCGATCACCAGGGCCAGCGCCTGCTCGTAGTTGCCGTTGTCGTCCAGGGTGCGGGCCGCGGTGTGGCGCTTCTTCCACTCCGCCATGTTGCTCTCGGCCGTCGCCACCGGCTTCTGGCCCGAACCGTCGTCGGCGAGCTTCGCCGCGAGGGTGAGGCCCTTGTCGAGGGCGCTCATGTCGGTGGTGAACTCGTGGTCGTACTTGTCGAGCGTGATCTCGTCGCCGTCGGCCGTCACCTTCACCGTCTCGGCGCCGCGCGACACCAGCGTCAGGTTCTCGTTGCCGCGTGCCTTGAGGGAGGCGATCCGGGCGTCGTGCAGGACGTTCAGCGAGCGGACGCCGTCGTCGTAGGAGTGGTTCAGACCCGAGCGGGCCACCGTGTGGCCGACGACCAGCCACAGCAGGACGACGGCGGTGGCCGCAGACGCGGCGACCAGGCCGTGGTTCAGGACCCGGTTCGTACGGCGGTAGTTGCGGTGCTGCGCCCAGGCCAGAGCGGCCAGCGCCACCACGCCCAGGGCGATCGCCGCCCACGGGTAGGGGGTCGCGTCGCCGTAGTCGTCCCGCAGGCGCCGGTTCTCCAGCTTGTAGAGGTCCTCCGCCGCCGGGAGCATCTGGTCCTGCATCTTCTCGTTGGCGTAGCGCAGATAGGCGCCGCCCACCGGGAAGCCCTGCCGGTTGTAGGTGCGCGCGCGCTCCACCAGGCCCTTGTACTCGGGCAGCAGCTTGTTCAGCCGGGTGATGAACTCCGTGGAGGGGGAGCCCGGATCGGCGTTGCTGGCCGCGGTGACGAGCTCGCCGGCCGCCTTGTCGATGTCCTCCTCGTAGCGCTGCCGGGACGCCGCCGTCTCCTGGCCCCCCGCCAGGAAGCCGCTGGAGGCCGCCGTGTTGGCGTCGGCCAGCGAGCGGTAGATGTCGGCGGCGGCCGAGCTGAGCGGCTGGCTCTTGTGCAGCACGTCGTCGGCGGCGGCGGCGCGGTCGGTCGTCTGCCAGGCCGTCACCGCGCCGAACGCGAGGACGAGCAGCGCGAGGAAGGCGCCGATGATACGGAGCCGCCCCGGTTCGGTCGTCGCGGCGGCGCGGACCGTGTCGACACCCTCGGCGAACGCCGTACGGCGTGTCGGCGGTGGTGTCGTGCCGGTCGGCGGGCTTGCCAGGTCTGCCACTGCTTGACCTCCCCCATGGTCATCTCCCGCCGGTAAGTATCGCTGGCGGGAGGTGTCGTGCGCACCGGCCTTCACTCGATCTTGATCAGATCGCAGTCACCCCTGTTCATGAATACGTCTTCGGCGGGTGTTCGGTTCCTTCACCGGGGGCTCGTGTTGTGCGCGGCGGGCGTACGGGGCGGGCGTACGGGGCGGGCGTGCGCGGCGGGCGTGCGGGGCGGACATGCGGGGCGGGCGTGCGGG
>NZ_JBHVYK010000098.1:0-28165 GCF_042880855.1 Streptomyces sp. NPDC058291 | reverse complement strand
GCCCCGGACCGGCGGGCGGACCCGGGGCCGGACCGGCGGGCGGACCCGGAGCCGCGGCGGCGGCCGGGGGCGGACGGGCGCCCCGGCGGGCCGGACCGGGCCCTTGGCGCGGGGCGGCGGGTGCCCGGCGGGGTGCTCGTCCCCGAGCGCGGGGTGTCCGGTCTGGTGCCGCTGCTGCTGCCCGCCCTGCCGGCCGAGGTGGTGGACGGGCTCGTGCAGACCCTGCGCGGCCCGCACTTCGGCGTGGGCGAGGTCACCCGGCTGGCGCCCAGCTACGACCTGCTCGGCGAGGCCTTCGACCCGCACCGGTACTGGCGCGGTCCGGCCTGGTTCAACACGAGCTGGCTGCTCGAACGGGGTCTGCGCCAGCACGGCCGCCGGGCCGAGGCCGAGGCGCTGCGCCGGGCCGTCCTGGACGCCGCGGGCGACTCGGACTTCGCGGAGTACGTCGACCCGTACACCGGCGAGGCCTGTGGCGCGACCGGGTTCAGCTGGACGGCCGCGCTCACGCTCGACCTCGTCCACCAGGACAGGTCAGGCAGTGGTACCGAGGGAGGGGACCTGGGATGACGAACCGGCATCATCTGCTCGTGTTCGGCGGGACGTTCGCGGCCGTCGGCGAGAACGGGGACATCAGCGGCGTGCGGGGGCCGGGACCGGCCTCCGGGTCGCCCGAGGGGCTGTTCGTGCGGGACGCCCGCCACCTCAGCCGCTGGCAGCTGACGATCGACGGCGCCGTCCCGGAGGCGCTCTCACCGGTCGCCGACGGGGACACCACACGCTGTGTGCTGGTCCCGCGCGGGGGCCGCAACGAGCCGCCGTCCTGCACGCTCTTCCGGGAACAGGCCGTCGGCGACAGCTCGTTCGTGGAGTCGCTGCGGATCGTGGGCAACCGCCCGGTGCCCACGACGGTCCGCCTCGCGCTCACCGCCGACGCCGACTTCACCGACCAGTTCGAACTGCGCTCCGACCACCGCACCTACGCCAAGACCGGGATCGTCCGCCGCCGCGAGATCCTCGACGACGGAGTGGAGTTCACCTACCGGCGCGGCGAGTGGACGTCCCGGACGACCGTGACGACCGAGCCCGCGCCGGACGCCGTCGAGGAGACCGGGACCGGGGCCCGCCGCCTGGTGTGGACCCTGGAACTGGAACCGCACGGCTCGGTGGAGCTGACCCTGCGGGTGACGGCCCGGCCGCACGGCGAGCGGCGGGCCCTGCGGGTGCCCCGCTCCCCCGCCTCGGTGACCGGGCAACTACGCGCGCTGGAGGCCGAGTTCGCCCAGTGCGTGGCCTTCCCCGCAGGCTGGCCCGAGCTGACGGCCGCCTGTGCGCGCGGTCTGTCCGACCTGGCCGCGCTGCAGGTCCAGGCGACCGGCCCGGACGGGGAGGACCTGCGCGTCCCGGCGGCGGGCGCACCCTGGTTCCTCACCCTGCTGGGCCGCGACGCGCTCCTCACCTCCCTGTTCGCGCTGCCCTACCATCCCCGTCCGGCGGCCGCCACGCTGCTCGCGCTCGCCGCGGCCCAGGCCACCGGGGCGGACCCGCGCACGGTGTCCCAGCCCGGCAAGATCGTGCACGAGGTGCGGCACGGCGAGCTCGCCCACTTCGGGCAGGTCCCGTACGGCCGCTACTACGGGTCGGTGGACGCGACCCCGCTGTTCCTCGTCGTCCTCGGCGCTTACGTCGAGCAGACCGGCGACGTCGCCCTGGCCCGCCGGCTGGAGCCGCACGCGAGGGCGGCCGTGGGCTGGATGCTGGACCACGGCGGGCTCACCTCCCGGGGCTACCTGGTCTACCGGGCCGACCGGGGCGGTCTGGCCAACCAGAACTGGAAGGACTCCCCCGGCGCCATCTGCTCTGCGGACGGGGCCCGCCCGACCGGGGCGGTGATGGCGGCGGGCGCCCAGGGGTACGCCTACGACGCGCTGCGCCGCACGGCGTGGACGGCGCGCACGGTGTGGGAGGACGAGAAGTACGCGGCCCTGCTCGAACAGGCGGCCGCCGACCTGCGCGACCGTTTCCAGCGGGACTTCTGGATGCCGGACCGCTCCTTCCCCGCGCTCGCGCTGGACGGCGAGGGCCGGCAGGTCGACGCGCTCGCCTCGGACGCCGGGCATCTGCTCTGGTCCGGGCTGCTGGACAAGGAGTACGGGGAGATCGTCGGCCGGCGTCTGCTGGAGGCGGACTTCTTCTCCGGCTGGGGCGTGCGCACCCTGGCGGCCGGGCAGCCCGCGTACCACCCGCTCTCCTATCACCGGGGCTCGGTCTGGCCGCACGACAACGCGTTGATCGCGCTGGGTCTCGCGCGCTACGGACTGCACGACGAGGCCCGTACGGTCGCCCACGCGCTCGTCGACGCGGCGGCCGCGACCGGCCACCGTCTCCCGGAGGTCCTCGCGGGCTACGGCCGCGACACCCACGGGCAGCCGGTACCGTACCCGCACGCGTGCGTACGGGAGTCCCGCTCGGCGGCGGCCCCGTTGGCGCTGCTCACCGCGGTCGGGGGCGCGTAACCGTCCCCGGTCCGGCCCCGGTCGGCTGCGAGCGGCGGCCCCGTCGGCGCTGCTCACCGCGGTCGGGGGCGCGTAGCCGTCCCCGGTCCGGCCCCGGCCGGCTGCTTGGCGTGACGTTTGCGCGGTGTTTGCCGAGCACTGGCCCGGGGGGCTGAACGCGGGCCGGGAGCAGGCCGTACGAAACCGTGGCGGATCCGGCCCGCACCGGATCCGCCGAACCGCCGGGCTTCGTACGGAAGGACCCTCGGGTGCCAGTCACCACTCGCTCATCCCAGCAGCCTGAATCGAAGGACCCCGAGGACGACACCGTGGACACCGTGGACACCGTGGACACCACGGCGACCGCCGAAGCCGACACCGTGGACACCACGGCGACCGCCGAAGCCGCGGAAGCCACGGAGCCCGCGGAAGCGGCAGAGCCCGCGGAAGCGGCGGAACCGGCGGAATCCATAGCGGGGGCGGAGGCCGAGGCGCCCGTCGCCGAACCCGCCGCCGAACCCGCCGCCGAACCCGTCGCCGAACGCGCCCCCACGACCGGGGCCGGGGCCGGGGCCGCCCCCCGCGGCTTCAGGGCACGTGTCGCGCACCTGCGTGCCTGGCGGGACAGGCATCCGCGCGCCGCGCGGGCGGTGTGGTGGACGGCGACGGTCCTGTCGCTGATCCTCGTGATCGGGGCGCTGCTGCTGCCGAACCGGCTCAACGGGCTCCAGTTCAACAGGTTCACGCGGCTGCCCGTCGAGGCGATCCTCGGCGCGTCCCTGCTGCTGGCGCTGCCCCGGCGGGCGCGGATCGTCGTCGCCGCGCTGGGCGGGACGCTCCTCGGCGCGGTGACCGTGATCGACCTGCTCGACATGGGCTTCGTGGAATACCTGGGACGGGACTTCAATCTCATCCTGGACTGGGGGCTGCTGGACGACGCCCAGTCCTACGTCGCGGACTCGATGGGCCGGGCGACGGCCGTGGGGGCCGCGATCGGGCTCGTCGTGCTGATCGTCGCGCTGTTCACGGTGATGGCCCTGGCGACGGTCCGGTTGAGCAATCTGCTGTTCCTGGACAGTCAGCGGGCGACCCGGGTCACGCTGATCGCCGCAACCGTGTGGGTCACCTGCTCGGTGACGGGTCTGCAGAACGCCGGAGTGCCCGTCGCCTCCTACCGCGCCGGCGACGTGCTGATCAACAAGGGGCGGCAGGTGCGGCAGACCCTCGCGGACGAGGCCGCGTTCGGCGAGGAGGCCCGCAACGACACGTTCGGCGCCACCCCGGCCGCCCAGCTCGTGCCGGACCTGCGCGGCAAGGACGTGATCTTCACGTTCATCGAGAGCTACGGCCGCAGCGCCGTCGAGGACCCGATCATGGCGCCGGGCGTCGACAAGACGCTCGACGCCAGCACCCAGGCCCTGGCGAAGGCGGGCTTCCACGCCAAGAGCGGCTGGCTGACCTCGGCGACCTACGGCGGCAGCAGCTGGCTCGGCCACTCCACCACACTGTCCGGCCTGTGGGTCGACAACCAGCAGCGCTACCGCACGGTGATGGCGAGCGACCACCTGTCCCTGACCAAGGCGTTCAAGAAGACCGGCGCGTGGGACACGGTCGGGGTCATGCCGGGCGTGCAGAAGAGCTGGCCGGAGGCGAAGTTCTACGGGCTCGACAAGGTCTACAACGCCTTTCAGATGGGCTACCGGGGGCCGAAGTTCAGCTGGTCGACCATGCCCGACCAGTACGCCCTCGAAGCGTTCCAGCGGCTGGAGCACGGCCGCACCGACCGCGACAAGCCGCTGATGTCGGAGATCATCCTGACCTCCAGCCACCAGCCGTGGGCGCCGATCCCGAAGATGGTCGACTGGGACGGGATCGGCGACGGCTCGGTCTTCGAGGGCATCGAGAAGGCGGGCAAGAAGGCGTCCGAGGTCATCGCGGACGGCGCCGCGTCCAAGCAGGAGTACGGCAAGTCCGTGCAGTACTCGGTGACCGCCCTCACCCAGTGGCTGGAGCGCTACGGCAGCGACGACACCGTCCTCGTCTTCCTCGGCGACCACCAGCCCATCGCCCGGGTCAGCGGCGACAACGCCAGCCGGGACGTGCCCGTCTCCATCGTCGCCAAGGACCCGAAGGTGCTCGACAAGATCTCCGGGTGGAACTGGACGGACGGCCTGAAGCCGGCGCACAACGCCCCGGTGTGGAAGATGAGCTCGTTCCGCGACAGGTTCCTCAAGGCCTACGGCTCGACCCCGCACCCGTCGAAGGACTGACAGCTCACGGCGGGGGCCGGCGAGGGCGTCTCAGCCGCCGGAGGTGTCCTGCTCGGCTTCCTCGTCGACGCCCGCGCAGTCGTAGGGGTCCTTCAGCCAGCCGTCGGGCAGGACGACCCTGTTGTTGCCGGAGGTGCGGCCGCGGGGGCCGTCGGCGCCGGCGGGCCAGGGCTGGTCGAGCTCCAGCTCGTCGAGGCCGGCGCGGAGTTCGGCCAGGGAGGACGTGACGGCGAGGCGCTTGCGCATCTCGCTGCCGACCGCGAAGCCCTTGAGGTACCAGGCGACGTGCTTGCGGAAGTCGACGACGCCCTTGGACTCGTCGCCGATCCACTCGCCGAGGAGGCCGGCGTGGCGGACCATGACGTCGGCGACCTGGCGCAGGGACGGCCGGGCGACGTCGTCCGGGCGGCCCTCGAAGGCGGCCACGAGATCGGCGAACAGCCACGGCCGGCCGAGGCAGCCGCGTCCGACGACGACCCCGTCGCAGCCGGTCTCGCGCACCATCCGCAGCGCGTCCTGGGCGGACCAGATGTCGCCGTTGCCGAGGACGGGGATCTCCGGGACGTGTTCCTTCAGACGGGCGATGGCGTCCCAGTCGGCCGTGCCGCCGTAGTGCTGGGCGGCCGTGCGGCCGTGCAGGGCGATGGCCGTCACGCCCTCCTCGACGGCGATGCGCCCGGCGTCGAGGTAGGTGATGTGGTCGTCGTCGATGCCCTTGCGCATCTTCATCGTCACCGGGAGGTCGCCGGCGCCGCTCACCGCCTCGCGCAGGATGGCGCGCAGCAGGTTGCGCTTGTAGGGCAGGGCGGAGCCGCCGCCCTTGCGCGTCACCTTCGGGACCGGGCAGCCGAAGTTGAGGTCGATGTGGTCGGCGAGGCCCTCCTCCGCGATCATGCGGACGGCCTTGCCGACGGTGGCCGGGTCGACGCCGTACAGCTGGATCGAGCGCGGCTGCTCGCTCGCGTCGAAGCGGATCAGCTGCATGGTCTTCTCGTTGCGCTCGACCAGCGCCCGGGTCGTGATCATCTCGCTCACGAAGAGGCCCTTGCCGCCGTCGGCCGCATCCTGTGCCTCGCCTCCGGCGAAGCCTTCGCCTTCCGCGAAGTGCCTGCACAGGGTGCGGAAGGGCGCGTTCGTGATCCCGGCCATGGGGGCCAGGACGACGGGCGGCCGGACGGTGTGCGGGCCGATCTGGAAGGGGGGCACGGGCGTGGACATTGCTCCATTGTCGCGTATGCGCGGGGGTACTCGGCCTCGTGCCCGCCCCTCCCCCGAGGCAGCACATGTAGCACTCATTAGTTAGACGCACTATTGATATCGGGCGTACGATGACGCCATGCCCGAGCTCAGCCCCCGACGACGTCTGCTGATCCTCGCGATCTGCTGCATGAGCCTGCTGATCGTCAGCCTCGACGTCACCGTCCTCAACGTCGCCCTGCCCTCGATGCAGAGCGACCTGCACGCGTCGACGTCCGGCCTGCAGTGGACGATCGACGCCTACACGCTGGTTCTGGCCGCGCTGCTGATGCTCGCCGGCTCGACCGCCGACCGGATCGGCCGCAAGAAGGTCTTCATGGCCGGCCTGGTCGTGTTCTCGGCCGGCTCGCTGCTGTGCTCGCTCGCCCCGAGCCTGGAACTGCTGATCGCGGCCCGCATGGTCCAGGCGGTGGGCGGCTCCATGATGAACCCGGTCGCGATGTCGATCATCACCAACACCTTCACCGACCCGCGCGAGCGCGCCCGGGCGATCGGGGTGTGGGGCGCGGTCGTGGGCATCTCGATGGCCGCGGGCCCGCTGCTGGGCGGACTGCTCGTGGAGTCCGTGGGCTGGCGCTCGATCTTCTGGCTCAACCTGCCCGTCGGACTCGTGGCCCTGCTGGCGACCCTGCGCTTCGTCCCCGAGTCCCGCGCACCGAAGGCCCGCCGCCCCGACCCGGTCGGTCAGCTGCTGGTCATCGCCCTGTTCGGCTCCCTGACCTACGCCATCATCGAGGCGCCGGAGGCGGGCGCGGCGACCAGCGGCCCCTTCGCCGCCGTGGCGCTCGCCGCCCTGCTGGGCATCCTGTGGTACGAGCCCCGGCGCGCCGAACCCCTCATCGACCTGCGGTTCTTCCGCTCGGTGCCGTTCAGCGGCGCGACGGTGGTGGCGATCAGCGCGTTCGCCGCGCTGGGCGGCTTCCTGTTCCTGTCGACCCTCTACCTGCAGAACGTACGCGGCCTGGACGCCCTGCACGCGGGCCTGTGGATGCTCCCGATGGCCGTGCCGACGTTCCTGTGCGCGCCGCTGTCCGGACGGCTCGTCGGCAGCCGGGGCCCGCGGCTGCCGCTGCTGATCGCCGGCCTGGCGATGACGACGAGCGGGGTGCTGTTCGCCGCCTTCGACGCCGAGACGTCCGACGGGACGCTGTTCCTCGGGTACGCCCTGTTCGGGGTGGGCTTCGGGTTCGTGAACGCGCCGATCACCAACACGGCCGTCTCGGGCATGCCGCGCAGCCAGGCGGGGGTGGCGGCGGCGGTCGCCTCCACCAGCCGGCAGCTCGGCCAGACCCTGGGCGTCGCCGTGATCGGCGCCGTCCTGGCGGCGGGCGTGAGCACGTCGTCGTACCGCGACGCCTTCGTCTCGGCCGCCGTGCCCGGCTGGTGGATCCTCACCGGCTGCGGCCTGGTCGTGCTCGCCCTGGGCGTCGTGACCACCGGCTCCTGGGCCAGGAGCACGGCGGAGCGGACCGCCGAGCGGCTGGAGGCGCCGGACGTCCGGGAGGCGGCCGGCGTCAGCGCGTGACCCCGGCCGCCACCGCGCCCCGCGCCGCGGCGGCGCTGCGGGCGTAGGCGTACAGCTTCTCCAGCCGCTCCCGTGTCTGCGCGTTCTGCGGTGCGTACGTCACCATGCGGGCGCCTTGCTCCGGGCTCAGCCAGAGGTCGGTGTGCGTGACGGTGAGCAGGCCGACGTGCGGGTTGCGGAACTCCTTGACCTTGCTGCGGCCCACGACGACCTCGTAGCGCTCCCAGTTCTCGCGGAACTCCGGGGACTCCGTCTGCAGGCGCTTGACCAGCATCTTCCAGGCCGGCTCGGAGAGGTGGCCGGCCATCGAGGCGCGCAGTTTCGCGGCCATCAGACGCATCGACTCCTCGAGGTGGACGACCGACTCGCGCCACTGCGGATGGGTGTGGATGAGCACCATGCAGTTGCGGTCCTCGGGCGGGATCGCGTCGAGGTCGCACAGCAGATGGGCGTAGGTGCGGTTGTAGGCCAGGATGTCGTAGCGGCTGTTCTGGACGCAGGCGGGGAGCGGGTCGAGCTGGTCGAGCAGCTCGCGTACCGCGTCGGTCACGCCGGCGCAGGACGATGCGGGGGTCGGGTCGGCCGCGCCGGCCAGCTGGAAGAGGTGGGCCCGCTCGCTCGGGTCGAGCATCAGCGTGCGGGCGAGAGCGTCCAGGACCTGCACCGACACATGGATGTCCCTGGACTGTTCGAGCCAGGTGTACCAGGTGACGCCGACCGCCGAGAGGTGGGCGACCTCCTCGCGGCGCAGGCCCGGCGTCCGGCGGCGCGCTCCGCGCGGGAGGCCCACCTGCTCGGGCGTGATGCGCTCGCGGCGGCTGCGCAGGAAGGCGGCCAGCTCGTGCCGTCTGACCTCCGAGCGGCCGGCCGCCGCGGTCGCCGTGGTCGTCGCCGTCGCCGCGGTCGCCGCCGTCGCCGCGGTCGCCGCCGTCGCCGCGGCAGGTGGCGTCTGCTGGGCCATCGTCGTCATGCCTCCAGCCTGCCGTCCCGCGGATCCTGTTGCCAGGTACTCCTTCTACCAGGATAAGGAGACTCTGGTACCCGTCTGACAGACGGCGCAGGCTCGGCAGCGTGACCCAGACAACCACGACCACCACCACGACCTCGACCTCGGTCCCGCAGGGCGCCCGCGCCGCGGAGCCGTCGCACTCCCTGGGCCCGCTGGGCCTGTTCACGGTGCTGCTCGGCGCGGCCCTGCCCCTCATCGACTTCTTCATCGTCAACGTCGCCCTGCCCACCATGGGACGCGACCTCGCCGCGGGCGAGTCCGTCCTCGAACTCGTCGTCGCCGGGTACGGGCTCGCGTACGCCGTGCTCCTCGTCCTCGGCGGCCGGCTCGGCGACCTGTTCGGCCGGCGTCGGCTCTTCCTGGGCGGGATGGCGGCCTTCGGTCTGACCTCGCTGGCCTGCGGGCTCGCGCCCGACGCCTGGTCGCTGGTGGCGGCCCGGGTCGCGCAGGGCGCGTCGGCCGCCGCCATGGTGCCGCAGGTGCTCGCCACCATCCAGTCCGCCACGGCGGGCGCGCGCCGCGCCAAGGCGATGAGCCTGTACGGCGCGACCGCCGGTCTGTCCATGGTGGCGGGCCAGATCCTGGGCGGTGTGCTCGTCGCCGCGGACATCGCCGGCAGCGGCTGGCGGTCCGTGTTCCTGGTCAACGTCCCCTTCGTGATCGTCGGCCTGCTGCTGGCCGTCCGGACCGTCCCGGAGACCCGCTCGCAGCGTCCGGAGCCCGTGGACGGACCCGGCACCGTGCTGCTGGCCGCCGCGCTGCTGACCCTGCTCGCCCCGCTCACCGAGGGCCGGGCCGCGGGCTGGCCGCTGTGGACGTGGCTGTCGCTGGCCGCGTTCCCGCTGGTCACAGCCGCGTTCTACGCGGTGGAGCGACGGGCCGACCGACAGGGCCGCACGCCGCTGGTGCCGCCGAGCCTGTTCGCGCTGACCACGCTGCGGCGCGGGCTGACGATCATGGGACCGCTCGCGGTCGGCTTCAGCGGGTTCATGTTCGTCGTCGCCGTGGCCCTGCAGAGCGGGGCGGGGCTGGGTCCGGTGCAGGCCGGCCTCGCCCTCGCGCCGATGGCCCTGATGTTCTTCCTCGCCTCGCTCGCCGGGCCGCGCCTGGTGACCCGGTTCGGGGCGCGGGTGGTGACCGCCGGCGCGGTCCTGCAGGGCGTGGGCGTCGTGCTCATCGTGCTGGCGGTGCGCGCCGACTGGCCGGACGTCGGCTTCGTCGAGCTGCTGCCGGGCACGGCGGTCGCCGGCGCGGGCCAGGCGCTCCAACTGCCCGTCGTCATGCGGATCGTGATGTCCGAGGTGCCGCCGGCCCGCGCGGGCGTCGGCAGCGGTGTGATGGTGACCACCCAGCAGGCCTCGCTGGCCCTGGGCGTGGCCACCCTCGGCACCCTGTTCCTCTCCCTGGTGCCGGAGTGGGGCATGCGCAGCGCCCTCGTCACCACGCTGCTCGTGCAGTTGGCCGGGGTGGCGCTGACGGGTCTGCTGAGCCTGCGGCTGCCCCGGAACGTGGGCTGAGGGCGCGGACGGCTGGGTCAGGTCGCCCCCCGGGGCTCCTGTCGCCGTCCGTCATGCTGCACCCTCCTTGCCGCGCGGGCAGCCGCGATGCCCTCGGACGCTGGAGGCGTCATGCCGGAGATCAACGCGAGCAGAGTGAGCCGCCGGGACCGGCACGGGCGCGAGCACGTCGTCCGGGTGCGGCGCGCGGGTGTGCAGCGCACGATCGGCTGCGACACCTGCGGCCGGCGCCAGGGGGCGCAGTTCCTGCCCTGGCTGAAGGCGGAGCAGCATCTCGCCGAGGCGCACCAGGCGACCGTGGATCCCGAGGGACGCGACGAGGGCGAGGGCGGCGGCCGCGCGTCGCGATGACTTTTCGGCGTCGGGGCGGTCGTATCGGTGAGTCGTATCCGTGCGCAGATCCGTGCACGGAGAAGCGTCGATCCCACCGGAAGGCCGGCCCATGAGCGCGCTGCGCGAGACCCTTCAGCGACACGTCGACGACGGCGCCGTGCCCGGAGCGGTGGGCCTGGTGGCCCGCGGCGACGAGGTGGAGGCGGTGAGCGTCGGCTCGCGGGACGCCGACGGCACGGCCCCGATGACCCGGGACTCCCTGTTCCGGATCGCCTCGATCACCAAGCCGGTCACGGCGGCGGCGCTGCTGACGCTGGTCGAGGAGGGCACGGTCGGCCTCGACGCGCCGGTCGCCGAGTGGCTGCCCGAGCTGGCGGAGCCGACGGTGGTCCGCACGCCGTCCGCGCCCGTCGACGACGTGGTCCCGGCGGCCCGTCCGATCACGGTCGAGGACCTGCTGAGCTCGCGGCCCGGCTGGGGCTTCCCGTCCGACTTCGCCCTTCCCGCCGTCCGGGCCCTCTTCGACGTCCAGAAGGACGGCCGCGCCCCGCAGGCGTTCCCCGAGCCGGACGTCTGGCTGGCCGACCTGGCCCGCGTCCCCCTGCTGTACCAGCCGGGCGAGGCCTGGCTGTACGGCACGGCGTCCGATCTGCAGGGCGCGCTGATCGCCCGGGCCTCGGGCCGCACGCTCCCCGAGTTCCTGGCGGAGCGGATCTTCGACCCGCTGGGCATGCGGGACACGGCGTTCGAGGTGCCGAAGGAGAAGCGGGACCGTTTCACCACCGCGTACCGTCCCGACGGCGCGGGCGGACTGGCGCTCGCGGACACCCCTGACGGCGAGTGGAGGAGCGTGCCGAGGTTCCCGTCGGGCGGCGGGGGCCTGGCCTCCACGGCCGACGACTGGCTGGCGTTCGCCCGCATGCTGCTGAACGGGGGCGAGGCGAACGGTCACCGTGTCCTGTCGCCGACCTCGGTGAGCCGGATGACCGCCAACCACCTGTCGGCGGCCCAGCGCGAGATCGGCGCCCTGTTCCTGGAGGGCCAGGGCTGGGGCTACGGCGGCAGCGTCGACGTCGACCCGCTCGACCCGTGGAACCTGCCGGGCCGCTACGGCTGGGTCGGCGGCACGGGGACGACGGCGCACGTCGTCCCGCAGACGGGCACGGTCACGATCCTCCTCACCCAGACGGCGATGGCGAACCCGACGCCGACCCCGCTGATGCGGGACTTCTGGCGGTGCACGACGGGCGAGGCGGAGTAGTCCGGCAGGAAAGGTGCGAAGCGCCGCTTTACGCTCCGGATATGCAGCCTTCACGTGCCCGGCTCGGCATCATGGCGACACTCCTCGGTCTGGTGGCGGTCCTCGGCGTGGTGTGGCTGGTCCGCTCGGCCACGACGGACAGCCGGAGCACGCCCCGCAGCGACGCGACGAGCGGCTCCGCCGACGCGCAGTCGAACGCCTCGGGGCACGCGGACGGTGACGGGGACGTCACGGCCGACGGCGGAAGATCCCGCCCCGGGGAGGCGTCGAACGGCGCGGACGGCCACACACCGGGCGGGGGTGAGAAGCGCAAGGACGGTCGGCCGTCCGTTCCCAACGGCGTGAACATCAACGGCTCCGGACAGGGCGGTTGCGCGATCGTCCTGAACATGGAGGAGACCCCCGCGACCGTCACAAGCGTCTCGTTCAAGGTGACCGAGGCGCCTGGGAAGCAGAAGCCGAAGCTCCGGTCGGACAATGGCGCACGCTGCCACAGAGTGCTCTACCACGAGGCCAACCCCTGCGACGGCCTTCGACTGAAGGCTCTTGAGGGGGGATGTGTGGCGGGGGTGGCCGCCTTGTCGAACGCCGAGGCAGGTCACTACGTCGTGCGGGGGACGCTCAAGGCCACCTTCCTGTGCGACAACGTCGAAAAGGACCCATGCAAGCGGGTGAAGGACTGGCGCGGACCGAAGCCCACACAGAGGCACCCTGTGCTCATCACGGGTGAGTCCACTTCCCTCGACACGTCGATCGACGTCCCGGGCTCCAAAAGCAGCTCGCCCGACGACTCCCCCTCCTCCAGGAGCCCCTCCCCGCCCGACGGGGTCTCGCCGCCGCCGGACGTCTCCCCCGAGTCCCAGCCGCCGGACGACGGCTCCTCCGCCGCGGAGGAGGGGTGACGAGCGGGCCGTCGCCGGAACGCGAGTCCCCCGCGCCTCCCGCGCCTCCCGCACCCCCCGCCGACGACGAGTCGGCCGTCCCCGCCCGGCTGCGGCGGCTAGCCGAGGCGTTGGGGCCCGCGACGCTCGCGACCGCGCTGCTGCTGTACTTCGGCTACATCGCCACCCGCGCGCGGTACGCGTACTTCGGCGTCCCCGTGGAGATGACCGGCCGCTCCAACCAGGACCTGATGCTGGACGGCATGGAGGTCGTCTTCGTGCCGGCGGCGATGATCTTCCTCGGCGTCATGCTGCTCGTCGCGATCCACGCCGTCACCCTGTGGGTCCTCTCCCGCGACGCGCACACCGCGGACGAGACCTCGGCGGCCGCCTTCCTCGCGTACGGCTTCGTCCTCGTCGGCGTCCTGCTGATCGGCCGGGCGTTGATCGGCATCTTCGTCCAGAGCCCGGACGTCAGCGTGGTGTTCGGCACCACCCCGCTGTCGCTGGCCTTCGGACCGGCGACCGTGGCGTACGGCGTCTGGATCTACGGCCGCCGGCGCGGGCGTCCGGTGCTGACGACGCGCCTGGCCCGCAACGGCGTCATGTGCGCGGTCGCGCTGGGCGTCTTCGGGCTCTTCTGGGGGTCGACGCAACTGGCGTGGGCGTACGGGAAAGGCCGAGGCAGGCAGGACGCGGACGGTCTCCGCAAGCGCCCCGAGGTCGTCGTCGACACGAAGGAGCCGCTCGACGGCCTACCGGTGGGAGTGAGCGCGAGCCGGCTGGGCCCCGCCGGGAAGGACGGCCGGACGTACCTCTACCGCTACCGGAACTTCCGGATGCTGATGGCGTCCGGCGGACGGCTGTTCCTGGTGGCGCCGGACTGGCACGCCGGCCTGGACCAGACGGTCGTGCTGCCCTACGGGGACGACATCCGGGTGCAGCTCGTCGCTCAGAAGGACGCGGACTGAGCACGCAGCCCCCGCAGCAGCAGGTCCACCAGCGCGGCGAAGTCGTCCTCGACGCCCGGCCGTCGCCAGACCTCGAAGTAGCCCGGGTCGTGGAAGCGGGCCGTGGCGTGGAAGACGGCGCGGGCGGTCGTCGCCGGGTCGGCAGCCGTGAAGGCCCCGGACTCGACGCCCGCCTCGACTATCCGGGTCAGCTGGCCCGTCAGGTCGGCGAGGTGCTCGCCCACCACCTCGCCGGTCTCCCCGGTGAGCACCATGTACGTGGCGAACAGCTCGGGGTCGTCGCCCGCCTTGCGTCGCTTGGCCTCGAACAGGGCGGTGAGCCAGTCCCGCAGCCGGGTCTCCGGGGCGCGGTCCTCGTCGGCGGTGATGCCGGAGAGCGTCTGCGAGGTGCGGTCCAGCCACCGCTTGGTGACCGCCGCGCGCAGCGCCGCCTTGGTGCGGAAGTGACGGTAGACGCTGCCGTGGCTGACGCCGAGCGCGCGGGCCACGTCGACCACGGTCGCCTTGGCCGGGCCGTGGCGGCGCAGCACATCCTCGGTCACTTCGAGGATGCGCTCGGCCGTCAGGGTCTCGGAGGTCTGCGGTGCCATGGTGAGACGGTACCCGGCGGGGTGTTCAGCGCTCGCTGTCGAGGTGCGCCATGGCCGCGGCCGGGTACCGCTCGCCGGCCGCCGAGTCCGCGGGCACGGCCGCCTCGATCGCCGCGAGGTCGTCGGCGTCGAGGACGACGTCCAGCGCGCCCAGCGACTCCGTGAGCCGTTCGCGGGTGCGGGCGCCGACGAGCGGGACGATGTCCTCGCCCTGGGCCAGCACCCAGGCGATGGCGAGCTGGGCCACGGAGACGCCCTTGCCCTCGGCGACCTTGCGCAGCGACTCCACCAGTGTCAGGTTGCGCTGGAGGTTGTCGCCCTGGAACCGGGGCGAGTGGGCCCGGAAGTCGTTCGCGGCGAGCTCGCGGTCGGCGGTGAAGTGCCCCGAGATCAGTCCGCGGGACAGCACGCCGTAGGCGGTGATCGAGATGCCCAGCTCACGGGTGGTCGGCAGGATGGACTGCTCGATGCCGCGGGTGATCAGTCCGTACTCGATCTGGAGGTCGGAGATGGGCGCGGTGGCGGCGGCCCTGCGGATCGTCTGCGCGCCGGCCTCGCTGAGGCCGATGTGCCGGACGTACCCCTGCTCGACCAGTTCGGCGATCGCGCCGACCGTCTCCTCGATCGGCACGTCAGGATCGACGCGAGCGATCCGATAGACGTCGATGTGGTCGACGCCGAGCCGCTGGAGGGAGTAGGCGGCGAAGTTCTTCACGGCGGCGGGCCGGCCGTCGTACCCCGCCCAGGATCCGTCCGGACCGCGCAGGGCGCCGAACTTCACGCTGGTCAGGGCCTGTTCGCGCAGCCCGGCGGGCGCCGTGCGCAGGGCTTCGCCGATCAGCAGCTCGTTGTGGCCCATGCCGTAGAAGTCGCCGGTGTCGAGCAGGGTGACGCCCGCCTCCAGCGCCGCGTGGATCGTCGCGATCGCCTCATCGCGGTCCGCGTCGCCGTACAGGGCGCTCATGCCCATGCAGCCGAGGCCGAGGGCGGAGACCTGGGGTCCGGTGCGGCCGAGGGTACGCGTGGTTGTCGTCATGCCCTCAGCTTGGCATGACGAATGACAGATTTCAATATCTGTCAGCTGTCACTCCTCAGTGCGCCGTCGAAAGCCGCCCAGGCGGAGGCCGGGAAGAGGAGCGGCGCGAGATGAGGCGCCTTGCTGTCCCGCACGGGGACGAGGGAGGGGAAGTCGTCGGCGACTTCGAGGCAGGCGCCGCCTTCAGAATTACCGTGACTGCTCTTGCGCCACAGGGCGCAACAGCGCGAGGCCGGCCCCGACGGGATCCCGTCGGGGCCGGCCTCGGTCCGCCGCTGGTCGGAGCGGGCGACTACGCGCCGATCAGGCGCGCGGCCAGGTAGCCCTCGATCTGGTCGAGGGAGACGCGCTCCTGCTTCATCGAGTCACGCTCGCGGACGGTGACCGCGTTGTCGTCGAGGGTGTCGAAGTCGACCGTCACGCAGAACGGCGTGCCGATCTCGTCCTGGCGGCGGTAGCGGCGGCCGATGGCGCCGGCGTCGTCGAACTCGATGTTCCAGTTCTGGCGCAGCGCGGCGGCGAGGCCCTTGGCCTTCGGCGACAGGTCGGGGTTGCGGGAGAGCGGCAGGACCGCGACCTTCACCGGGGCGAGACGGTGGTCGAGGCGCAGCACGGTGCGCTTCTCCAGCTTGCCCTTGGCGTTGGGGGCCTCGTCCTCGATGTAGGCGTCGAGGAGGAACGCCAGCATCGCCCGGCCGACACCGGCCGCCGGCTCGATGACGTACGGCGTCCAGCGCTCGCCGGCCTCCTGGTCGAAGAAGGACAGGTCCTGGCCGGAGGCCTTGGAGTGGGCGTTGAGGTCGTAGTCGGTGCGGTTGGCGACGCCCTCCAGCTCGCCCCACTCGTTGCCGCCGAACTGGAAGCGGTACTCGATGTCAGCGGTGCGCTTGGAGTAGTGGGAGAGCTTCTCCTTCGGGTGCTCGTACCACCGCATGTTCTCCTCGCGCAGGCCCAGGCCGGTGTACCAGTTCCAGCGCTGCTCCATCCAGTACTCCTGCCACTTCTCGTCCTCGCCCGGCTTGACGAAGAACTCCATCTCCATCTGCTCGAACTCGCGGGTGCGGAAGATGAAGTTGCCGGGCGTGATCTCGTTGCGGAAGGACTTGCCCATCTGGGCGATGCCGAACGGCGGCTTGCGGCGCGAAGTGGTCTGCACCTGGCCGAAGTTGGTGAAGATGCCCTGGGCGGTCTCGGGGCGCAGGTAGGCGACGGAGCCGGTGTCCTGCGTGGGGCCGAGGTGGGTGGAGAGCAGACCGGAGAACTGCTTCGGCTCGGTGAACTGGCCCTTGTTGCCGCAGTTGGGGCAGTTCACGTCCGCCAGGCCGTTCGCCGGCGGGCGGTTGTGCTTGGCCTCGTACGCCTCTTCCAGGTGGTCCGCGCGGAACCGCTTGTGGCACGAGGTGCACTCGGTCAGCGGGTCGGAGAAGGTGGCGACGTGACCGGAGGCGACCCAGACCTCGGGGGCCAGGATGACGGACGAGTCGATGCCGACCACGTCCTCGCGCGACGTCACCATGTAGCGCCACCACTGGCGCTTCAGGTTCTCCTTGAGCTCGACACCCAGCGGTCCGTAGTCCCAGGCGGCACGCTGGCCGCCGTAGATCTCACTGCAGGGGAATACGAAGCCACGGCGCTTGCTCAGGCTGACGATGGTGTCGATCTTGTCGGCGGCCACGGTGCTCTCTTCATAACGACGACGGGCGACGAAGCGAGGTGCTTCCAGCGAAGACTTCAGGGTACCGGCGGGGACTCCCCCTCGACCAAATCGGGCCCCCTCCCGCAAGGGCCCGTGGGGGGCCATACCGCAGCCCTTCGGGGCTTACCGGGCCGCGACGAACCTCTTGCCCTCTGCTTGTTGACAACGGTTTCCATATTTGTTGAAAATGAGTGTCATGAACGTACGACGACTCATATCCGGCACGGCCGTCGCGGCAGCCACCGCCCTCGGCCTCGGCGCCCTCTCCGCGTGCTCCGCCGACAGCGCCGCCGCGGCCAACACGGACAAGTTCGACGTCGTCGCGTCGTTCTACCCGATGGCCTTCCTCGCCGAGCGGATAGGCGGGGACCACGTGCACGTCACCAGCCTCACCCAGCCCGGCCAGGAACCGCACGACCTGGAGATCAGCGCCCGGCAGACGGCCGCGCTCCAGGAGTCCGACGCGGTGCTCTACCTCAAGAACCTCCAGCCCTCCGTCGACGACGCGGTGGCCCAGTCGGAGGTCGGGACGAAGATCGACGCCGCCTCCCTGACCACGCTGGAGAAGCACGGCAACGAGGTCGGCGGCCACGCGGCCGAGCACGACGACCACGAGGACGAGGAGCTGTCCGGCCTCGACCCGCACATCTGGCTCGACCCGGTCCGGTACTCCCAGGTCGCCGAGGGCGTCGGCAAGGCCTTCGCGAAGGCCGACCCGGACCACGCGGCCGACTACCAGGCCAACACCGCGGCTCTGGTCAAGCAACTCGGCGCTCTGAACACCGAGTTCGAGAAAGGCCTCGCGAACACGAGGACCAAGGTCTTCGTCACCACCCACGCCGCCTTCGGCTACCTCGCCGAGCGCTACGGCCTGACCGAGGAGGCCGTCAACGGTCTCGACCCCGAGTCGGAGCCCAGCGCCGCCCGCGTGAAGGCGCTGGAGAGGATGGCGAAGGCGGACGGCGTCACGACCGTCTTCTACGAGACGCTCGTCAGCGACAAGACCGCGAAGACCATCGCATCCGACACACACCTCAGGACCGACGTCCTGGACCCGATCGAGGGCATCACGAAGAAGTCCCGGGGCCAGGACTACTTCTCGGTCCAGCAAGCCAACCTAAAGGCGCTGCAGACGGCCCTGGGAAACAAGTGACCCACACGGAGGGCGTCATGGACACGAAGGCCGAGCCCGTCATCTCACTGCGCGGCGTGCGCGCCGAACTGGGCTCGCGCCCCGTTCTGCGGGGCGTCGACCTCACCGTGCGGCGCGGTGAGGTCGTCGCCCTGCTCGGCGCCAACGGCTCCGGCAAGTCCACGGCCGTGCGCAGCGTCATCGGGCAGGTGGCGATCGGCGCGGGCGAGATCGAGCTGTTCGGCGCCCCGCACCGCCGGTTCCGGGACTGGGCGCGGATCGGCTACGTCCCGCAGCGCACCACGGCGGCGGGCGGGGTCCCCGCCACCGTGACCGAGGTCGTCTCCTCGGGCCGCCTCTCGCGCACCCGCTTCGGCGTCTTCCGCAAGGCCGACCACGCGGCCGTCCGGCACGCCCTGGAACTGGTCGGCATGGCGGACCGGGCGAAGGACAGCGTCGACGCCCTCTCCGGCGGCCAGCACCAGCGCGTGCTCATCGCCCGCGCGCTCGCCGCCGAACCCGAACTGCTGATCATGGACGAGCCGATGGCGGGCGTCGACCTGGCCAGCCAGGAGGTGCTGGCACAGACCCTGCGGGACCAGGTCGCGCTCGGCACGACCGTCCTGCTGGTCCTGCACGAACTGGGCCCCCTGGAGCCCCTCATCGACCGGGCGGTCGTCCTGCGCGACGGCTGCGTGCTGCACGACGGCCCGCCCCCACGCGCCGTCGGGCAGCACGCCCTCCCCGGCCACGACCATGTGCACCCGCACGCGCCCGCGGGCGCCGAACCGATCCGCACGGGACTGCTGAGCTGATGGACCTCCTGAACTACGCCTTCATGCAGCGGGCGCTGCTCGCCGCGGTCCTGGTCGGCATCACCGCCCCGGCCGTCGGCGTCTACCTCGTCCAGCGCCGTCAGGCCCTCATGGGCGACGGCATCGGCCACGTCGCGATGACCGGCGTCGGCCTCGGCTTCCTGCTGTCCTGGTCCCCGGTGTGGATGGCGACGGCCGTCTCCGTCCTGGGCGCGGTGATCATGGAACTCATCCGCTGGTACGGCAGGACCCGCGGCGACATCGCCCTGGCCATGCTCTTCTACGGCGGCATGGCCGGCGGGGTGATGTTCATCAACCTCGCGCCGGGCGGCTCCAACGCCAACCTGACCTCGTACCTCTTCGGCTCGCTGTCCACGGTGTCGGAGTCGGACGTGACGGCGATCTGCCTGCTCGCGGCCTTCGTCGTGCTGGTCACCCTCGGCCTGCGCCGCCAGCTGTTCGCGGTCAGCCAGGACGAGGAGTTCGCGCGGGTCACCGGCCTGCCGGTACGCGCCCTGAACCTGCTGACCGCGATCACGGCGGCGGTCACCGTGACCGTGGCGATGCGCGTGGTGGGCCTGCTGCTGGTGTCGGCCCTGATGGTCGTCCCGGTGGCGGCCGCCCAGCAGCTCAGCCGCAGTTTCGCCGCGACCTTCGCGATCGCGGTGGCCATCGGCGTGACGGTGACGACCAGCGGCACGGTGACCTCGTACTACCAGGACGTCCCGCCCGGCGCGACGATCGTCCTGCTGACCATCGCCGCGTTCGTCGCGCTGAGCGTGCTGGCCGCCCCCCTGGCCCGCCGCCGCGCCCGTGCGCTGGCGGCCGCGCAGCCCGCGGGCGACCCCGCCGAGTGCGCGATTCCGGCCACCCGGAGCCCGGACGACGAGGTCGGCGTCTGACCGCGCACGGACCGGGCTGGCACAATGGCCCGGCAAGCCGCAGACGTGAGGAGGCAACGGTGACGACCGCTGGACCGCCCGTGAGGGGCCGCTCCACCCGGCAGCGCGCCGCCGTCGCGGCGGCGCTCGACGAGGTCGACGAGTTCCGCAGTGCGCAGGATCTGCACGACATGCTCAAGCACAAGGGCGACTCGGTCGGCCTGACCACCGTCTACCGCACCCTGCAGTCCCTCGCCGACGCGGGCGAGGTCGACGTCCTGCGCACGTCGGACGGCGAGTCCGTGTACCGCCGCTGCTCCAGCGGCGAGCACCACCACCACCTCGTCTGCCGCGTCTGCGGCAAGGCCGTGGAGGTGGAGGGCCCGGCGGTCGAGAAGTGGGCCGAGGCCATCGCGGCGGAACACGGGTATGTGAACGTGGCCCACACAGTGGAGATCTTCGGCACGTGCGCGGACTGCGCGGGGGCCGCCGGCGGGTGAGCCGCCGGGCCGTACGGCGGGTGAGCCGCCGTACCGCACGGCGGGTGAGCCGCCGTGCCGCACCGGTCCGCAGGGGCGCCTCCGGCGGGTCAGACGCGCCGCAGCCGGCCGTCCAGCACGGCCCGCAGGCGGTCGACGTCCTCCGCGGTGCGGGCGCCCTGCTTGACCAGGACGATCGCGCAGTGCCCGGCCTTGTCGGGACTGCGCAGGGCGAAGATCCGCTCCGACTCCGCGTAACTGCCGTAGTTGGCCCAGTCCATGCGCAGGTCGGCGTGCGCGCTCACCGTGCGCACGCCCTGCGGGCCGACGGACACCCGGATCCGGCCGTGGTGCCGGTTCGCCTTCAGCAGCTGCCCGGCCGCCAGACGCGGCGCGAAGTACATCAGCACCGGCCACACCGTGAACATCACGCCGAACGCCACTGCGGTCCCGTCACCGCCGCGCACGCTCAGCACGAGCAGCCCGAGCCCGGCCAGCCCCACGCACACCAGGAACACGGGCCGGTGGATCAGACCCACCCGGCCGTTCTTGCGGGACACCAGCCGGACGGCGTCCTCCATGTCCGCGAGACGGTGCTCATACTCCAGCACCACCTCGTCCTCCCGCACTCCCACGGCCTGCTCTTCGCCCACGGCCCCTCCCCGGTCCTTCGGTGACGAGCCGTGATCGTAACGGCCGGGTACGAGAGCCTGACGCCCGCCTCCCCGGCCGGGCTCCTGCCTCCCCGGCCGGGCGCCCCCTCCCCGGCTAGGCGCCGGCCTCCGGCTCCGGGGTCCGTCCCTCCATGGCCAGGAGCTCCTCGTTCGGGATCGCGCCGCCGAAGCGGCGGTCCCGGGAGGCGAACTCCAGGCACGCCCGCCACAGATCGCGGCGGTCGAAGTCCGGCCACAGGACGTCCTGGAAGACCATCTCCGCGTACGCGCTCTGCCAGAGCAGGTAGTTGGAGGTGCGCTGCTCGCCGCTCGGCCGCAGGAACAGGTCGACGTCGGGCATGTCCGGGTAGTACAGGTACTTCGCGAGGGTCTTCTCGTTGACCTTGGACGGGTCGAGCCTGCCCGCCTTGACGTCCTCGGCCAGCGCCTGCGCCGCGTCCGCGATCTCCGCCCGGCCGCCGTAGTTCATGCAGAAGTACAGGGTGAGACGGTCGTTGTCCTTGGTCTGCTCCTGCGCGATCTGGAGCTCCTTGGCGACCGACTTCCACAGCTTGGGCATCCGGCCCACCCAGCGCACCCGGATGCCGAGCTCGTCGAGGGTGTCGCGGGTCTTGCGGATGAAGTCGCGGTTGAAGTTCATCAGGAAGCGGACCTCGTCGGGCGAGCGCTTCCAGTTCTCGGTGGAGAAGGCGTACAGCGAGATGTTGCGCACGCCCATCTCGACCGCGCCCTGCAGCACGTCGAGGACCTGCTCGGCGCCGACCTTGTGCCCCTCGGTGCGCGGCAGCCCGCGCTCCTTGGCCCAGCGGCCGTTGCCGTCCATGACGATCGCCACATGTTCGGGGACCAGCTCACCGGGGAGCTTGGGCGGGCGAGCGCCGGACGGGTGCGGCTCGGGCGTCCTGTACTCCCGACGCTGCCGCCCCAGGAACCCGCGTACGACCATGTGCCTCTCGTCTCCTTCACTTTTCCACATACCGAAGGGAGCGCAGCCCGCGCTCCAGATGCCAGTGCAGATAGGCGGACACCAGCCCGCTGCCCTCCCGGGCATGGCGCGGCTCGCACGCGTCCGCCGTCTCCCAGTCTCCCGTGAGCAGCGCGCCGAGGAGGACCAGGGTCTGCGGCGAGGGTACGACGCTGCCGGCCACCCGGCAGTCGGCGCACACGGAGCCGCCGGCGGCGACGGAGAAGAACCGGTTGGGGCCGGGCATGCCGCACTTCGCGCAGTCGCCGAAGCTGGGCGCGTACCCGTTGACGGCCAGCGACCGCAGCAGGAACGCGTCCAGCACGAGGTGCGGGGCGTGCTCGCCGCGGGCCAGGGTCCGCAGCGCCCCCACGAGCAGCAGGTACTGCTGCACGGCCGGTTCGCCCTCGTGGTCGGTGAACCGCTCGGCGGTCTCCAGCATGGCCGTGCCGGCGGTGTAGCGGGCGTAGTCGGTCACGATGCCGCCACCGTAGGGCGCGATGATCTCGCTCTGCGTGCACAGCGGCAGTCCGCGTCCGACCAGCTCGCTGCTGCCGCGCGCGAAGAACTGCACGTCGACGTGGGAGAAGGGCTCGAGACGGGCGCCGAACTTGGACTTCGTCCGCCGCACCCCCCGCGCCACGGCCCGCACCCGCCCGTGGCCGCGCGTCAGCAGCGTGATGATGCGGTCCGCCTCGCCCAGCTTCTGGGTCCGCAGGACGACGCCGTCGTCGCGGAAGAGACTCATCGCACACCGCCGCGGGCCCGCCGGGGCCGCCGTCCACCGTCCGGCCGCGGCGTGACGCGCCCTGCCTCCCCCGGCTTCCGGGGGCGCAGCACGGTGCCGTCGTCGCGGAACAGGCTCATGGCCCCATTCTCGCCTACGCGGAGGGGGCGGTGTGCCCGCCCGCCCTGATCCCGGCCACCGGCTCCCGCAACCACCGGGCGGAGGCGCTCGGTTAGCGAGCGGTCGGTAGGATCGAACGGCTTGGGGAGAGGGCCGGCGAAGGCGCAGGGGGCGGTCGCCCGCTTGCGTCGTCGGATGCAGCCGAGGGGGCGCGAGCGGATATGAGCGCATTGTCCACCCGGAACGCGCGCGAAGAGGATTTGCCGGGGCTCACCCGGCTGCTGGCGGAGACGTGCGACGCCGCCGAGGTGGTGTCGCCGGCCTTGCTGACCGAGTCGATCGCCAGGGGGCTGGTCCGGGTCGCCCAGTCCGGCGGCGAGGTGGTCGGGTGCGCCGTCGCGGAGAGGCCCGCGCCCGGACACGTGCGCCTGTCGGTGATCGCCGTCCGCGACGGCTCGCGCAGACAGGGAACGGCCCTGCGTCTCCTGGCCGAGTTGTCGCGGCGGATCTCCGAACTCCCCGGGCCGGCGCCGCTGTTCTCGGCCGTCATCGAGATGACGGACGTCCCGGTGTCGCGGCTCCTGCTGAAGAGCGGCTTCATCGGCACCCGTGTCATGCGCACCAGCCGGGATCCCGACGGCATCTGCCTCCACTACCAGCACAAGAGCCGCGTCGAGTACATAGACCCCGACACGCGGTACCTCGTGCCTCTCAGCGCGCGCACCCAGTTGATCGAGTCCCTCGCGCCCCGGGATCAGGCGGTGACCTCGTTGGTGTCCCTGAGGGGCGAGCCCGCGGTGGAGATCACGCGTTTCGAGCAGGACGACCCCGCCACCCTGCAGTCCGGCGAGGCCGCGGCGGGCATAGCGTTCTCCGGAGCGATACTGGCGGCCATCACCTTCCTCCTGGGATTCGCCTTCACCTCGACCCGCTTCCCGGACGACGTGCGTCTCCTCCTGATCGGCGCGACCTTCAGCACCGTGCTGTCCCTGATCGTCTATGCCAGCGCCTCGGGGGAGCTGGCTCGCATCCACTCGAACACCTTCGGCAAGATCATGAAGTACGGCAACGTGCTCTCCGAATACGGCGGCGTGCTGCCCTTCCTCATCTCCCTCCCCGTCACCTACGCGGAGGCGAGCGGGGACGCGAAGACGACCATGGTGCTGGCCGCGCTGCTGAGCGCGGGCATCGGGTGGTACGAGTGGTCGGAGTTCTCCATCGCCCACCGGTTCCGCAAGAGCCCGTCGGAGATCGTCCTCATGGCGTTCACGGCGGCCTCGCCCCTCATCGGCGCGGCGGTCGTCGCCACGAGGACCACCAGCTGGCCGTGGACTGCCGCGTTGGCCTGCGCCCTGGCCGCCCGGACGTGGCTGTACCTCTACCGGCGCGGCCCCGAGGCGGGGACGGCGGGACGCCGACAGTGGCAGGTGAGGGAGTGAGCCCTCGGGCGGACTACTCGGCGGCGCGCAGCAGGTCGGCGGCCTCCCGGGCGCATCCCCAGGACAAGGTCAGTCCAGCGCCGCCATGGCCGTAGTTGTGCAGGAGCAGCGTGCCGTCACGATGCTCGCTCTCCAGCCGGACCCGAGGCCGAACCGGCCTGAGCCCCACCCGATGACCGACCACCCGGGCGTCGGCGAGACGGGGTTCGACCTCGACACATCGTCGGACGATGTCCAGGGCGGCCGCCGAGTCGGGACGCAGGTCCCACTCGCCCCAGTCCGAGGTGCCGCCCAGGATCACCACCTCGGGCTGGGGATAGATGTAGGTCAGTTCCTCGGCGTCGGGGGTGTCGTCGCAGAAGAAGGTCGCGATGCCGGGGTTCTCGACCACGACGAGCTGACCCCGAACGGCCTCCACGGACGAGTCCTCGATCAGGGTTCGTGAACCCGTTCCCGTGCAGTTCACGACGATGGGCGCCTCGGCCAGCGCCTCGTCGAGCGAGGTGTGGCGGTGCTGCCGGAGCCGGCCGCCGGCCGCTGTCAGCCGGTCCACGAGGTAGCCCAGATACTTGGGCATGTCGACGACGGGGGCGCAGTAGCGCCACCCCTCGACGTATCCCGGCCGCAGGTCGGCCGGGTCGCACGCGGCGGCGTCGACCCAGGGAGCCCAGGCCGGCACGTCCCTGGGCACACGGGACTCGTGGGTGCCCTCGACGAGACGGACCCCGGTGGCGTCGTCGGCGCCGAGCTGCCGAAGGACCGCAAGGGTGTCCCTGCTCCAGCGCTCCACCAGGTCGGCGGGTTCGGCCAGGAACGGATCCCAGGAGGCCCCCGCGGCGGCCGAGGTCGTGGCGTCCGGAAGCAGTGCGGCGTCCACCCGCACGTCCCGGCCCGCCTCGGCGAGACGGACCGCCGTGGTCAGCCCGATCACACCGGCGCCGATCACTACCACTGGTGCCGACACCGTCGCCTCCTAGGTCGGGCCCGCCGGGCCTGTGCCTCGTATGCCCCGTACGCCTGGGCCTCGTGCGGGGCAGCCGTCACTCGGGCTGACGCCCCCGGCCCTCCCCCGCAGGTTCGAATCGCTGGGCGTATCGGCGTTGCCACGGGGTTTCCACCGCTCGGTGGTCGTAGTGGGTGCGGACGTAACGTACCGCCTCGTCCGGGGGGACGCCGTCCAGGATGGCCAGGCAGGCCAGGGCTGTGCCGGTGCGGCCGCGGCCGCCGGCGCAGGCGATCTCGACGCGGGCTTCGGCCGCGCGGCGCCACGCCTCGGTGAGGGCCGCGCGGGCGTCGCGGTGGTCGGCGGGGAGGCGGAAGTCGGGCCAGCGGACCCAGCGGGACTCCCAGGGGGGCCGCGGCGGCCGGGAGCCGAGCAGGTAGAGGCCGTAGGCGGGGGCCGGCGCCGTGGGGTCCAGCGGGCGGCGCAGTCCGCGGCCGCGGATCAGCCGCCCGGACGGCAGTGCGAGCACTCCGGGGTCCGCGGCGGACCAGGCCCATGTGTCGGTGTCCATCGCCCCATTCGAACGCGATCGCGCGGCGCGGGCAACCGATTCCGCCCGGTCGGTGGTCTGGAGGGCGAGGAGGGTGCTTGATGCAGGCCGAACAAGAGGACCGGTTCCAGGAGTTCGTCAGAGCCCGGTGGTCCCGGCTCGTGCGGACCGCCTATCTGCTCACCGGGGACGTCCACCACGCGGAGGACCTGACGCAGACCGCGCTGGCGAAGGCGTACCGGTCGTGGCGGCGGATATCGCGCAGCGACAACCCGGAGGCGTACGTGCGGCGGATGCTGGTCAGCTGCAACAGCGACCGGTTCCGCAAGCGGCGGGTCGTCGAGGCGCTGACCTCGGCGCCGCCGGAGCGGGCGGGGCGCGACGAGACCGCGGGGCGGGTGGAGGAACGGGGCTCTCTGATGGCCGGGCTGGCCCAACTGCCGCCGAAACAGCGGGCGGTGGTGGTGCTCCGGTACTGGGAGGACCTGTCCGAGGCGGAGGTGGCCGAGGTGCTCGGCTGTTCGACGGGCACGGTCAAGAGCCAGGCCTCGAAGGGGCTCGCGAAACTGCGGGCGCATCCAGGGCTGGCCACCGGTCGCGCGGTGTCCGGCAGTCGGGCGCGGCCACAGCCGCGGTCACAGCCACAGCCGCAGGGAGGCAGCAGGTGAACAAGTCCTACGAACAAGAAGAGTTGGAGGCGCTGATGCGTGAGATCCTCGCGGAGGACGCGTACACGATCCAGCCCTCGCCGGCGCCCTACCCGGCGATCCGGCGGCAGGGACTGGCCGAGCGGCGGCGGCGCGTGGCGGTGACCGGAGCGGCGCTGATCGCGCTGGCCGCGGTGCCGGTGGGGGCGTACGCCGTGAACGGCGGGGACGGGGGCCGGGGCGCCGACACGGCCGCGCCGAACCCGTCGGTGAGCGCCTCGCGCGCCCCGGCATCGAGCCCGTCCTCGTCACCGGACGGCCCGGCCCGGCCTGCCACGAAGGGACAGTTGCTCGACGGGATCACCTTCGAGCAGGCGGCGGACGGACTGCGGGAATGCCTGCGGGCCGAAGGCGGGCCCGCGGGCAGCGCCGGTCACCTGGGCGAGGCGAAGGACTACCGGATCGTCCTGGCTCTCAAGAGCACCGGGGACTCCAACCGTCCCGGTGACGGGATCAACGTCGTCGCGGTGAAGGAGAGGCCGGCCGGCTTCCGCGTGGTGTGCAACCTCGAGGACGGTGTGGCCTCGGGCATCAGCGCCAGCGCGAGCGACGCCGCCCCGCCCGACGCGGGTCCGGTGGTGCCCGACGTCAACGGCGGCACGTTGTACCAGCAGTCGTTCCCCGACAAGGGCCACTGGAGGCTGCCGTTCCGCTGGGGGGTCATCGGCACGGTGGAGCCGTCGGTCGCCAAGGTGACCGTCTCCTACGGGGACGGCAGCACGACGGCCACCCTGGACGGACGCTGGTTCGTCGCCGCAGGGATGCTGAACCAGCAGGTCACCCTCGCCCCCCACATCAAGGGCTACGACACTGCGGGCAAGCTCGTGTATGACTCCGACACGGACAGCGCCTACGCGCGGTCGCTGCCGTAGGGCCGCGGCGCCGCGGGCCCGCCGCCGGTCGTCAGGACGGCGTTCCCGCGGCGGCCAGCAGGCGGGTCACGTCGTCCGCGCAGATCGTCAGGGCCGCGCCCACCGTGGCGAGGACCTCCCGTTCGGCCGGGGTGTACGGGCCGTCGGCGAGGGCGATGCGCGCGCCCTGCAGCAGGATCGATTCGCGGCCGGCCGGGGCGAGGTGCGCGGCGAGCGGGTCGAGGGCCTCGTGGAGCTCTATGGCGAGGCCGGGGCCGTACGGCTCGCTGTAGCTGCGGCCGGTGTCGGAGGCGAGGGCGTCGACGAGGGCGGAGAGCTGTTCCTCGGTGCAGTCGGTGAAGCCGGCCGCGCGCACCGCGCCCGCCGCCGTCTCCAGGGAGGTCCGGGAGCAGGCGCCGCCGGCGGACAGGACGGCGAGGGCGACGGTGTGCACGGCGTCGCGCAGCATGGCCGAGAAACGCACGGTGGTGGGATGGTCGAGGACGTCGGTGCCGAAGTGGCGGCGGCACGCGGCGCACTCGACGACCGGGCCGGTCCCGCCGCGCGGCACGAGCGGCACGCCGAGGACGGTGAAGCGGCGCTGTCCGGTCAGCCGCAGGTAGTTGCGGTCTCCGCCGCAGCCCGGGCAGAAGAACTCGCCGTCGCCGACGGGCGTCCACGCGGTGCGGGTGCCCAGGATGTGGGCAAGCCCGGTGACACGGCCGTCTCGTCCCCGTTCTGGGAGCACGTCGCACCTCCGTAACCCCGTGGCAACATCGCCACGTCTGCGTGATGTTAGCCACAGGGAAGAGGTGTAGTCAGCACCCAGGACGAGACCTTTCCGTGACCTCCACGGCGCGGTGGCCGAAAACAGCGGGGCGCCCCCCCGCGCAGGGGACGCGGGGGGGCCCCCAAACCCCCCGGGGGGGGGGGGGCGGGGGGGGCCGGGGGGGGGCGGGGGGGGCCATGGGGGGGGGGGAGGGTACTGGGCGGCGGGGGGCGGGGACGAGAAAGCCCCTCCGCAACCCACCGCCCCGGCGGC
>NZ_JBHVYK010000097.1:0-28290 GCF_042880855.1 Streptomyces sp. NPDC058291 | reverse complement strand
CTCGTTCTCCTGCTCCAGCAGCCGGATGCGCTTGCGGGCCTCGCGCAGCTCGGCCCACTCACCCGACGTCGCTGCGGGCCTGGCGCCCTCGTCGGTGTCGGCGCGGCGCAGCCACTTCGACAGCGTGATCGGGTGGACGCCGAAGTCGGCGGCGATCTGTTCCAGCGTGACGCCGGGCTCGCGGTTGCGCGCGACCCGCACGACATCCTCGCGGAACTCCTTCGGATACGGCTTGGGCACTGGGACATCCTTCCAGGCCGCTTCTCAGCAAGCCAGGTCAGGTGTCACCCAACCCTGCAGCAGTCCCGTCGCCTCGGACTGGGCTTCTCGAGTGTTGCGGGAGAAGCATTAGCCTGCCGCGTTGCGGACCGTCACCCTTCCGCCAGTTCACGCAAAATCGCCGATGAGCCACGCGAGTTGACGAGCACTACGGGTCGTGTCCCACGCTTGGCAGTAATGAAGTCAGTGGCGGCATGCTTTGCCGATGCCGTCACTACGACAAAGACGTCAGCGTTGGCTGCCTGTGCGGCGAGTTTACTGCTGCCATCGTGTTCGGCGCTCGTCTCGATGTCGATCTTGGGTACCAGGATGCGCAGTATCTGTGCAGCTCGGGTGGTGGCCGACTCGGTGAGGGAGTACAGCACCACCTTTGAGTCTTGCAGGTAGCGGTAGGGCGCTCCGGGGTCGGCATCCTGTACTTGGTCGGCGAGCAAGTCTTCCGGGACACCGGCTCCCAGTTCGCCGGCTATGAGCTTGATGGCTTCAAGGTCGGTTGGGTTCAGTGCTGACTTGAACGGCCTGACCGTGTTGGTGATTTTGTAGAACAGTTCAATGGTGGCGGGGCTCGTTACTGCTGCCGATGTAGCTGTCGCCGCCTGCAGTATGTCGATCGCCCACGTTGTGGTCACAGCGGAGACGTTCGCGGAGAGGATCAACTCGGTCCACTCGAGCCCGGACGCGAACACCGCGGAGGCAGGGTTGGCAGACAGTAGATAGTCCAGCAGGGCTTGGGTCTGCACCCGGACGCCGGCCGAGTTCTTACCGCTGAGGGCGAGACCGGCGAGGATGCGTTCACTGAGTTCGGCTGCTCCGTCTTCAGTAAAGATGTCGCGGTGCGCTGCCATGAACTGGCCTCCGAGTTCACCGAGTTTGCCCAGTGTCTCGTCGGACGCGTCGTGAAGCCACGCGGTCAGCGCACTGCTGCTCAGCGGTGTCCAGCCGTCGGTAATTTCGGGGCCGGCCGCCAGCGCTGCGCTGCCGTGGTCTCCGTTCAGAGCATCCAGCCAGGTGCGCCAATCCAAGCGGGGCCCGGCCTGGGTGAACTGCTCCAACCAGGCGAGATCATCGCGCAGGCGTGCGCTCGCTCCGTCGATCAAGCCTTGGAGGTGATGCGTAGAGATGTACTCAAGTGCCAACGCTGCTTGCTGTGGTGACTGCAGGTCGCGTGCACAGGTCAGGAGCAGGTATGCCGCGTGCAGGCTCGGTTCGAGCGTCAGCACGAGTTCGATGGCTGCCTGAAGTTCGCCCCGGGCCATCATCCCGGTCGCGCGCTCCAGGGGCGATTCGCTCGAGGAGTCGAACTGATTCTCAGGGGCGGATGGCTCGGACGGGGCGGTGTGCTGAGGGCTTTGTTCTCGGTGCAGGTGCAGCACATTGCGCAGGTGGGCGGGCAGACCGGGTTCGATCGTGCTGGCTTCGTCGAGGAGTCGGTTGAGTGTGTCGTCTCCGGCGTCGTTTTCGACCTCGATGAGGAATTCCACGACAGCCTGCGCCCGACTCGTTCTCGGTGTGCCCGAGAACAGTGGCCGGAACGCTGCAGGGAGCGCGGTGACGGCACCGAGTAGTTCTTCCTCTTTGCCTGCTGCGTCGTACGGGGCGAACCATCTGGCGTAGGCCGCCTGCTGGATCACTTGAGTGACGCTCAGGGGGCGGCGCATGGCGAGGACGTGGTCGAGGTCCCGGTCCGCGAGGACGGCCCTCCAGTCTTCGAGCCCGGCGAAGAGTCGTAGTCGCAGGAAGGCTAGGTTCGCCTGGTCGAGATCGGCGGTCGCCTCAAGTTCGCGCAGGCAGGCCAAGGCGACGGTACGGTCGCGGGCAGCGATGGCGTGTCCGAGGTCGTCGAGGACCTCGACAGTCGTGCGGGGGGCGTCGAACTCTGAGGGCGGTCGGCCGTTGAGGAGTCTAGTGAGCACCAGCAGGGCGTCGCGTACCTGGCTTCGCGCGTGTTTCCACTCTTCCGAGTCCGCTGTCCGGCGGGGCAGTACTTCAAAGCGCAGGGGCTTGACGGATGCGTTTGCCAGTACGGCGTCGAATGGATCAGTCGGATTGAGGGCACCGCGTTGGCGGGGCAGGTCGCTGAAGGTGGGGCCGATCCAACTGTCGAGGATGGCGAGTGTCTCGCGCTGCTGGCGCGGGGTGGGTGCGAAGCCGTACCACCACAGACGGCCTTGAGAACTTCGCGGCAGGAATCCGATCTGGCGCTGCTGGATGCCTGCCATGAAATTATCGAGTATAAGTTGAAAGTCCGGTCCTACCCGTGTGGGCGTGATGTCGTTGCCTGGACCGAAGAATTCCTTGAAATCAACGCTCATGGCAACTGGTACCTGTTCTGGTATTCGACCCAAGCGCGGGCGATCTGGTCGGGGTCGGATACGACGGTGACGCCTTCCTGGTTCACTCTCTGGCCGAAGAAGGTGAAGTTCATCGAACCGTGAACGTGGAATCTGTCGCTCACCATGCCCTTGTCGTGCAGGGTGTTCCGGATGAGCAGGGTCGGCCGTGGCCCCGCCGGGGCGAGGTCAGTGAGGCGTTGGCCTGTGACGGCGTTGCGCGGCTCGTTCCGCATGATCACTCGGACATCCGAGCCACGACGGGCGAGTTCGATGAGTACCTCCGTCAGCCGGATGGGTCGGGCTGGCAAGGCGGGAAGCACGCTCTTGAACTGTCCGGATGCATTGTCTATGACGACAATGTCGGAGATCCACGGGGACAGTACCCACAGGCGACTTGATGGGGCCAGCAGTTCAGACACCAGCAGGTTCTGCAGCAGATCGGTGAGTTGCCGGGTCTCGCCGGCCCCGGCGGTGGTGATCCTTCTCATGCGGATACCTCGGCAAGTTCGAGGGTGGCCACGACGCTGCCCTCAGAGCGGTGGTCGATCTCGACGACTCGTGGAAACACCTGGAGAAAGTCCGTTTCGATGGCGCGGATCGACAGATCCACCAGCATGTCTGCCAGGGCGGGTACGTCCTCGGGAGGCGCGATGAGCTGGGCGGATCCCTGTTGGGCCAGGCGCGTGCGTACCAGGTTGTCCGCGTCGGGATCTGTCACGCTGATGAGGTCGTCTGTGGACGTGAACAGTCCCCGGATGAGATCGGGTGCGGCCGGCGGATTGTCGAAGTAGGGGTTCCACGACTGCAGTGCTCCGGCGCGTATGCCCCATCCGCGTGGCCAGAGTGCGCTTTGGATGGCGTCGATACGCTGGCGGTCTGAGGAGTTCGCGGACAGGTTCAGTCCGGCGTCCAGGTCGTGCCGCTGGCGCATCAGGTAAGCCCAGGTACGCGGCGAGATTTCAAGGCCCAGGCGCTGCTCTTGGATCCCCCACTCGTCAATGAGAGTACGTAGTGCCTGGTCCGTCTGTGCGGTCGATCCGGGCCGGAGCAGGCGGTTCGCCAGGCTCGAGACGACGGATTGCTCCGCGCCGTGGATGCCTGAGTCGCGCAACTGTGCCCGTATGCGGTCAAGGTTTTTCACCCGGTCCGCCTGTGTCGCCGAGCCCCTGTATTCAGCAACGAGGTCGAGCCAGTCGCTGCGCTCGGTGGTGTAGCGCACGATCCGCCGCATGTGCGCGTCGACCAGTTCACTGGTGGAGGGCTGGACGGCTCTCATTATCAGCCGCAAGAACCGCCGCGGATCCGGACGTACGCGCGTCGCCAGCGCTTCGATGAAGCCTCCGCCGCCGATAGAGGCTTCGGTGAGCCAGACCTGGCCGTGGCGCCATGTGCCGTCGGGGGCGTAGCCGGGTTCTATGTCGACGATGACGCCTTCGGGGTCGTGCTCGGGGCAGATCTCCCGGGCAGCCCACAAGGCCGCCTGTCCAAGGGTGGCAAGGACGCGCTGGCGCAGCCAGGCTTGGAATTGTGCCGGGTCAGGGTTCCAGACCTGGTCCGTCAGGTGATCCAAGCGGGCAATGATGTCCTTGTCGACGAGGAGTTGACGCAGTCGCTCGCCCACTCGGCCGAGTGTGGCGCTTTCGCTCTCCTCAACGTCCGAACTGCGGAACATTGCCCTCAGGGTGTCCGTCAACCGGTCGGCGAAGGTTTCCCGCACCGTCTGGTAGGCGTGGGGAAGCGGCGTGCCGTCACTCACGGCGGACATCAGCAGCATGCATTCGATGGTCTGGTGCAGCCATTCCAACTGGAACTTGTTCATCTGTTCCAGCAGTTCAGGGTCGCTTGTCAGAACGTGCTGGAACCAAGCGCTGCGCAGGGCCGGGTCGAGGTCGCCGGATGGAGCAATCACGTCCGGCACCGTGATGGTCAGGCGCAGGCCGTCGACGTCGTAGGTGGCTCCGAGACCGACCCGCTCGTCATCGAGCGAGAACTGTGCTTTGACCCGGGCTTCACCGCCGCGGGCGAAGACCAAACTGGCCTCGCTCTGGACGGCAAGACGGCGGACCTCGACGTGGGCGTTTTGAGCGTGCAGGAAGAAGCGTGCTTCGTCGACAAGGCCGCCGATGGGGTCCGACAGGGGAAGGCGGGCGACCAGGCCGAGGCCCCTCTCCAGGAACTGGGATCGCCAGACCAGGGCCGCATTGGAAGCATCCTTGAGTTCTGACGGCGCGAGTTGGAGTTCCACCCTGTCGGGGCGGACAATGGGAATGAGGGTGGGGACCCCACCGACTTCGACGGTGGCAGTCTCCTCCCTATGGTGCGCCTGGAGGACAGGGGCGAGATCCATTACAGTCTCGCGCTGCCCGTAGGGAACGGGGATCCAGTGCCGGTGCTCGAGGTTGCGGGTAGCAAAGCGCCGTGACACTCGTCCTGGCGCGTACTCGCGCAGCATCTGAGCCAAGCCCATCGCCTGCAGTTCAGGTTCCTTCTCCCACGACTGCTGCGGCGGTATGACCACATACCCTTCGGGGAGTGCGAGTTCACTGAAGAGGTTCTCGGGGAAGAAGTCGGGCAGCGGATTCTTGCCCATCAAATCCTTGCCCTTGACGTACGTATGGTCATCCGCAACGGCCCACTCGCTGTCCAGCCGTCGAGCCAGCGTGGGCACGGCTGCGAGGATGAGCGAGCGAGGTGGGTGCCAAAGGATCTCGGCGGCCAACTCCTCGGGTACCTGGAGTGCGCCTTCGATCCACAGACGGAGGCTGCGTTGGCGGCCGGGATCGCGCAGCAGATCGCGCAGGACGTCGACGGCTGTCTTCTGGACCTTGCGGTTGTCCGGGTACTTCGGATCGACGAGACCCTTCAGGTCTCGCCACAACTTTGCGTACCGGTGATCGGACGACAATTGATCCGCCAGCCAGTCGAGCATCGCCAGAGTGGCTTGAATACGCAGGACCGCCCGGTTGCGGATGGGAAGCACCAGTTCGGGCAGGACGGGATCGAACAGCGCGTCCCATGCCTCGTAGGTGGCACGGTCACGTCCGTAGTCGGAAAGCACCACCACGGTGTACGGGCGCATGCGGCGGCTTCGCCCGGCTCGGCCCTTGCGCTGCAGGAATGCCGCGACGCCGCGGGGCGCCTTGTGCTGCAACACGGCGCCAACGTCCGGATCGTCGAAGCCGACCTCAAGCGAGGCAGTTGCGACGACGAGTTGGGACGCGGTGTCAACTCCCGCATCTTGCGAGGTGGTCCGGCTCACGTTGAGACCCGGGCGGTCGAGTTTGTGGCCCAATTTCACCGGCAGGTCCCAGACCTGGCCGGCGCGCCGCTGCTCGGTGAGGTTGTCTTGCCCGGGACGTCGCAGGGATGCCAGAGGGTCTTTGAACTGCTGGGTACGCGGGGCGCGATAGCGCTGGCCTTCCGCGTCGAGGAGGTAGAAGAAGAGCCGGTTGGTGACGTCGAGGTCGTCGGTGAAGACGAACGCCTTGGTGCCCAGAAGTCCCTGGGATGTGCGCTCTGCCGGGTGGTCAAGGACGCGCGGGAGGAGCATCGCCGTCTGGATGGTGGTGGACAGCACGGAGGCGCCACTGGTGGGGTCACTGCGTACGGCGACCATGTATTCGGCGCCCTCGTACTCCATCTCGTCCGCGCCCGGTTCGATGTTGGTGACGAGTCCGTCGTCAACGCCCGTCAGATCGGCCATGTGGCGAACGGCGTTCGACAGCGTCGCGGACAAGCCGACGAAGGTGACCGGACTGCGCAGAGAGTGGTGCCAGCGTCGCAGGACGAGGGCTGCCTGGGCGCCGGTGGTGCCGCTGTAGGTATGGATCTCGTCGAGCAGCATCAAGCGGGGCTTCTTGGCCGCGCCGACACCGAACAGCGTGCCCAGGGACAGGTCGGACAGACCGCGGTTGAGCATCTCGGTGGTGGTGAACAGCACGTCCGGAGGCCGTCGGCTCATCCGGTTCCGGGTCAGAACCAGCACTGAGTCGTCGAACACACGCGGGCAAGTGCCGCAGGTCAGGCGTTCCATTCCAGCCTTGGCGTCCTGCTCGGACCAGAACAGTGTGCCCCCGCACACGGTGTACCCGTCACCGGGACAGGTGAAGTGAGGGCACTGAAAGCCTTCGGCCCGTTTCGTCCATGCGGAATAGGAGGCCGTCAGGCTCTTCGTGCTGGTCGGGGTGTCCTTGTTGAGCACCCCGATGGTCATGGGCCGGCCGTTAGTCTTCGTCCACAGGTGGTCGAGCCGCCGGGCGTTCGCGAAAGCGATGTTGAGTTGGTCCTTGAGGAGTTCATTGCGCGGGTAGACGGCCAGCGCACGCGTCCATGCCGACTTGTCCTGGAGTCCCGTCAGGTAGGCGAAGGCCGGCAGGTAGAAGGCGAGTGTCTTGCCGCTACCCGTGCCGGCACCCACGACAGTGGCGGTGGTGATGTTGGATTGCAGGGCCGTGAAGATCTGACGGCTGGCACGGACCTGGAACCCACTGAGGTCGGCGTGTTGGGTCCCCCGGCGAGTCATGGCATCGATGACCTGGTGGTAGAGATCGTGGAGCGCATCAGTGCCGTCGATGACTGCGTGTCTGGACTGGTCGCGCCGGGGGTAAGCACGGGGGCGCCGCGCGTAGCGGAAGTCCGAGACGAGCGCGGCGCCTTGGCGCCAGGCCGCGGGGTCGCCGGAAGGGAAGATCTGGCGCAGCCGGGCCAGCAGACGCAGCGTCTCGCCGTTGCGGGTACGCCACCGTGACGGCGAGACGGCATCATCGCGGATGATCAGGCCCTTGTCCTCGAGGGCCTCGATTGCCTCCTGGGCGGTGTCGAGTTCGCCGCGCTCCATGAGGACGTCATCGATGTGGGTGTGCAGTTCGTCGTCGGTGAATCCGCCGTCGACAACGCCCCAGGACAACAGGGGGTCCTCATGTGCTTCGAGGGCGCCGACGATTTCACTCTCGGTCTCAGGAGTCACCGCAGCCTCACCCAGAAGCGGTCCAGGATTCCCAGCCTCGACAGCCCGGCAAGGACATCGGGGGTGAAGGAGTTCAACGGCGTCCCGTTCGCTTCCTGAGCGCCCGTGATCACTCGGCCGAGGACCGGGTCAACGAGTTCGGAGATCTGCTGGCCGCACGCCTGGAGGCTCTCCAGCGCCGCGGCCAGCCTTGCGACGTCGCCCAAATGGGGGACGTCGCGGGTCTTCAGGACGTTGAGCACGCCATGCGCCTTCTCGATCTTGATGCTGATCTCTTCCACGTCGATCCCACTCTTGCTCAGCGTAGCGACGAGATCCTCATTGATCACCGGTACTTCACGGCTGCGTTCAGCAGCCCATGCCTGCTCGACGGACTCGCGAAGGCTCTTGACGAAACCATCGGCTGCCTTGACCTGCGCCTTCAGTGCTTGCGGTGGGGTTTCGGCATCCTGGCTGGGGAGCGTTTCAGCGAGCATGTGCAGATCTGCGGACAGTTGCGCGGCCTGCGGACCGAGGTCTGGGTCCAAGGCGGCATGGGCTGCGCGCAGTTCTGCCGCGCCTCGGCTGAGGCGCTGGATTGTTTCGATGAGCGTCTCGACCCTCTCGGCCTGCCCAGCCAACTCGCCAGTGCGGCGCTTGATCTTGTCCTCGTCGTGGGCAGCGACCGCTGCCACACGCAGACGCTGAACTTGTTCGATGAGCGTCATACGCCCCCCTCGGGTCCGGTCACGTCCATGACCTCACGGCTCAAGGTCGCCAGCCCGGAAACAAGCCGCTCGATGGTCTCGTCGTACTCACGCTGAGCTTCCGAGGCGGGTCCGGCCTGGAGTTTTAGCTCCAGGGCGTTCACAGCTTGCAACGTAGGGTCGAGCCAGGCGCGGATGCGCAGGGCCGGCCTTTCGTCCAAATTCATCAGGCGCAGGCGCTGATCGACGGTGAGGTCGGGCCAGGCGTCAAGACCCTCACGCAGGTCTGTCACCTTCTTCAGATCGCTGGGTTTCACCGACTTCGCCGCGTCATGGAGGGCGAGCAGGTTGATCGAGTTGGCTGACTGGCCAAGCGCCGCCAGGTCGGAGAGCAGGGTGTTGAGGGCCTGGGCCACCTGCGCGACGTCACCGCCGAGATCGCTCACGTCGGGTGCCAGTCGTCGGGTTTCGTCGAGCATCGGATCCAGCATGGTGGTTCGCTTCTGAATGTCATCCGCCGCTTTTCTGATCTGCTCGGGGACATGCTCGGGCCAGGGCGCCTCTGCAATGTCGTCGCGCATTGCGCGCACAAGGCGGGGCAGATCAATGGCCAGCGGCTTGCCTGCACCTTGGCGGTAGGACGTCAAGCGGAGCAGTCGCTGCTGAAGGAGATTTCGATCTGCTTTCGGTTCGACCAAGCGGTCCTGCAGCTTTCGCATGTGGGGCCGTTGCACGGGATCGGCAAGCTTCGGCGAGCCAGCGAAGAGCGCCTTGACCCGGCTGAGTGCGTCACCCTTGTACGAGTCGGCAATTCCCAGGGCCTTACTGACGGATAGAAGAGCGTGCGCGAGCCGGCCCAGTTCAGCATCGTCGCCTTCCGATGGAAGGAGGACAGCGGACACACTGTCCGCCCATTCCTGGACCCTGTTCACGCACAAACTCTGCAGCGCGTCTCCTTGCGGCACGTCCTCCCAGGACTCTTTCGCATTCAGCCAGGCGAGGGCACGAAGAACGCGGACATCCTCCACATTGCGGTGGTCGATCGAGATCAGCGCGGTCTGCAGGGCACTTCCGTCCAGTGCGATCGAAGTCTTGGCATCAAAACTCGGCGCAAGTTCCGCCCCTCCCTTGGTCCAGTCTCCGTTGTCGCCTCCGTAGCCGTCTTCGAGTCCCAGATAGCCAATGACGGCGGTGTGCACGATATTCCTGAGATCGTTGCGGTGTCTCTGAAGAAGTTCGCCGGTCTTGTGCCATTCGTCGACGGCCCGGACCAAAGGCGGCTTCGAAGCCGCCGGCAGCGGGGACGACGGGGGCAGAGACGGCGAGCCCGCAGGGGGCTCTTCCGTTTCGTCCGAGGGCGAGATGGAACCCGGCCGCACCGTCTCATGCAGGTGGGTCTGCTTCTCGGTGATGAGGTCAGGCAGGGGCGGGATGGCGAATGCTTCGTGGATCGTCGGATGCAGGTTCTGCGGTCCGTGGCCCGGACCCCAGAATCGCACCATCCGCACGCGGCGCTCGGAGAGTTCGGGGTCACCTGGCGTGCGCAGCCGGACCTGGTCCTCGACGTTGTCGAGGATGTCCAGCGCGCCGGTGCGGAAGTCGCTCTCGAATCCGGTGCTGGGAAAGCGGCCTTCGTCGAGTTCGGTCTGGTCGCGGTGGAGGACGGGGCGCAGGACGCGGGTCAGCACATCGCGGGCGATGAAGGCATCGCTCTTGGACTGGCTGCGGATGGCCCGGTCGAGTGCTGTCCTGCTGAACGGGAACAGGCCGACGCCTTCAACCTCCCCGAACGCCTGGTGGCACTTGTCCCGGACAGGGCATTGCAGACAGTGGTTTGGCTCCGGGCCATCGTGCGTGCGGTGCTTGTCGATCTCCTGGGAGCCGACGCGTACCGCGTTGAGGTACCGGGCGGCGAATCGTGCGGGATCGAACGGGGTTGTCTTGTCCGCGGGAAGTTCGAGATCGAAGACTTTGTAGGTCCGTGTGTACACCGTCTCCGGCATCTGGTTGACGAAGTAACCAGTGGTGACGGCCATGACGACACGCATCGGGCACAGGGCGAGCGTCTCGGTGGGCAGCAGGGTGATGGCGTCGATGAGACCGCCCTGGATGCCTTGGAAAATCGAGAAGTCCTCGATCAGGAGGAGGAGCTCCAGCCCCTGCCTGTGCAGGTCGAGGCGCAGTTCGACGAGGAGTTGCTTGAGGTCCTCTCCCCCGATCCCGAAGACCTCGCTAACCGCCGGCCCGAGTTGCTCATTGAGCATCTTCGCTGCCAGGTCCCGCAAAGGGGCGTCGCTGGCAAGTGCGCTAGCGACACTGGCGGCATCGACGCCAGCCTTGCTGACATCGTCGACCGACAGGTCCAGGTCTACCGCGGTGAAACCGAACGCGTCCTCCTTGTCCTCCGAACCCTTGCCGGAGAGCTTTTCCCGGACCAGACGCGCGATGGGACCGTTGTCAGCGAGCAACCGCCTGCGGAAGACGGGGTCGCCCAGCAGCGCGGGCAGGCCCTCCGCTGAGGCGAGGAAGGCGCGGAGATCGTTCTCCTCGGGCGTGCCGTCCTTGTCTGCCCCGCGGGTCTCGACCAGGACAGCCAACTCGTTGCGCAGGCGCAATTGTGCTGTGGTTTCGTCCGCGGCGGCGTCCGTAGCAGCGGCTACCTTGGCACGCAACTCCGCGGCGCGTTCACTGGTGGCGTGTTCCAGGATGAGTTCGAGGATCCCGCGCAACGACATGCGGTGTTTGGGGACGAAGATCAGCCGGGTCGCGCCGTTGGGCTTCAAGTTGATGCGAAGCCAGCGGATCAGGTGCGACTTGCCTGTGCCCGACTTACCGAGGATGGGGATGATGGGTTGATCTGCCGGCAGTTCCTCAACGGCGCGCCGCAGGTTGTGTTCGTTGACGATGGTGCCGCCGACAGCACTGTCCACCCGGTCGCGCAGGAGGATCGGGATCGAGGTGTGTGTAGCGAGGAAGACTCCGTTGGAAGTGCTCTCCGCCTCAACCGGAATGATGGCCGGGGCCTCATGGGCATCCCAGCATGCAGCAGGAAGAGTGCCCCGCCAGGTCATCGCTTTCCTCCTTGAACCAGGGTGACGTGCGTTTGGCGTTGGCTGTCGAATCGCGACAGTCGGATGCCGTCGGCGTCCGGCAGGGTGTCGAAGACAAGGCGGCCGCGGTCCTGCAGGATGCGCAGTGCCTGGCCTACCGAACTGTCGGCGCAGTCTTGCGCGATGCCCGGGTCGGGGTCTCCACCGGGAAGGTACGTCACGAGGGAGGCGCGGACGAGGCCACCATGCAACACAGGCAGTTTGGCCGCCAACTGGCTCAAGAAGTCGCCGATGGGCATCTGTCCGGCAGGCAGTTCCTCCAAAACGTCGTTGATCGCCACGACGGGGAGGGGCACAAGTCCCGATCTGGCCTGTACAAGTGGCGGCGCAGCGAGGCCAAGTGCCTGTCCCCATCGAGTGACGGCACCCCATCGGGTGTCGTTGGTGATGGCCCAGCTCTCATTGCCCAGGTCCGGGAACTGCGCCTGCTGAAGAGCCTGAACGCCGCTGGCCCACGACAGGGGCCGGCCCAGCGCGTCCTGCGCAAGGAACCACGACATCGCCCTCAGCAGATCACGCGCCCCGCCGGTGAGACTCTCCCCCGGACCCGTCTGCCACGGGTCACCGTCGCGGTCCAGATCGAGGGCGTGGCTTTGGAGCGCGCGGCGGAACGCAGCTGGCGACAGGGTGTCCCCCGTGGCAGCGACGGTGTCGCTCACGGTGATCACACCCTCGCTGTCGCTGCAGAGCATCCCGATCGCCCGGAAGGTGTACACAGTGTGCGCGACGCCTTCAGCGGAGGAACTGTCCTCGTTCAGGCCTGGCGGTCTGAACGCCTCGATCAACTCTGGCTCGGTCCAGGCCCGTCGAGATCCGGTTCGGGATCCGGTGAGGAAGTTGATGATGGAGCGGCCAAGAGCCGGAAGGCTTCGCGGTGGGTTCAGAACAGCCATCAGAGTCTCCTGAGGAAGTCGTCAATGGTCCAGTGAGGGCTGCGGATGCTCTTGATGAGGGCATCTGGGTAGGCCGGGTCGGGCATGTCTTCGGGAACGACCACGACACGCAGCGGTCCGCTGGTGGGGGCGAGCCATGAGAGGGGCGGCGTCTGCCCGTGGTCCATCAGGATCAGACTCGGTACCGAGAGACGCGCAGGTACCCCTCCGGTGTGCAGAGGGTCCACGACGACCAGGCCCTCGTCGGCGTACCGCGAGGCCGTACGGATGGCCGGGAGTCCAAGTAGCGCGGCGGGGGCGACGATGCCGCGTACGCCGTTGGTGACGCATGACTGGATGAGGTTGCTCAGGGCAGTTCTGAGGCGTCCGCTGGGGTAGGTGACCACGATGCTGCGGTGACCGGCAGCCAGGGTCGCCAGGGCCGTACTGGGGCTTCTTCCGAGATCGGACATGAGCGCTTCTGCAACGAGGGGACGTGCGGTGTGCAGGGTGGGCTGGTGCACATGCCCCTCAGCGGGGCATCCGGAGCACGCGTGCGCCACGTTCTGGCTGGCCCGCATCGCGCCTATGTCCGAGTAGGTGTACTCCTCGCTCAGTACGCGTCCCCAGCATTCTCTTCTTGCCAGCAGGCGGGTGATGCGCGCGGTTGAGGCGGCTTCAGCATTCTTGATCTCCGTGCGCGTCCGTTGCAGGGCAGCCTCAAAAGTTCTCTCGTCCAGGTTGGCCACGTGCGGTCTGAGCCGTACCGGGACGTGGCTCACGAAGGCAGTCCACTCCTTGTCGAACCGTGCCTGCCATGCCTGCTCGGACTCGCCGGGTATGCGCTCGACCACCGGGGGGGCCAGCCTTGCGATGGTGATGAGGTTGGCGCGTTCCATGAGGATTAGCGTGTTGCGGTTCCACAACTGGTTGGCGTCCGAGGGTCCATCGCCATGTTCGGGTACCACCGTGGTGTCCAGGACCAGGCCGTTGCCCGCTTCCTTCGGGGACCGGTCCTGATCCCGCATGGCTCGCCATCGGTTCCAGGCCTTGACGTCCCCGATCACGGTCGCGTTCTCGACTTGCTGGCCTTCGTTCTCGTCAGGCACGGCGGGAAGCCAGACCGACAGCGCCGCGTGGCCGTCGCGTCCGGCGCGGCCGACTTCCTGGTAGAAGCGGTCAACCGAGGCAGGGACGCACGCATGCACCACGGTACGGACGTCGCTCTGGTCCACTCCCAGACCAAAAGCGCTGGTGCCGACCACGATGTCGGTTGTGGTCGGCCCGTCGTCGCCGGACCATCCGCGCATGATGCCCAGTCGCTCGGCAGAACCGAGGTCTCCGTGGAAAACAGCAGTGCGAGCAAACCCAGCAGCCTGCAGGTGCTGGGCGATGATCCTTGCTGGTTCCTTCTTGGTGGTGTAGACGATCGCCGGCCGCGGGAGGTGGTGCATCGCCTCTATGAGACGGTCCATCCGGACGCCGGAAGACGTGGTCGTGCCCAGGAGGTAGCGCAGTTCGGAGCGCAGGAAGGTCGATCCGACGAACAGTGACTCGGCGCTGCCGAGGAAGAGTCGGTCGTTGAGTGTGAGGCTGGGTGCCGACAGCGTTGCGGACAACAGGGTGACGCGTGGCGGTGGGTGCCCGGCACCGGTGGCGAGTTCTCGCAGTTCGCCCACGAGTGAGGCGACAATCTGGAACTCTGGCCGAAAGCTCAGGCCCCACAGGCGCACCAGGTGCGCCTCGTCGATGACCAGGCCGGTGAGCTGGCCGGTTGCCGCAAGGGTGCGCAGCGTCGCGGTGAATCCTCGCACGAGGGCTTCGGGTGAGGTGAGAAGGATCCGCTGAGTTCCCTCACGCAGGCGTTCCTTGATGGCTGCGCGTTCCTCGCTAATGCGGTCGCTGTGATAGGCCAGTTCGCGAGGGAGCACGGAGGCCGGGAATCGCTTGCGCAGGTGGCGTTCCTGGTCGAGTGCCAGGGCGATGGTGGGCAGCACCACGATGGTGGTGCCGCGTGCGCGAAGCAGTCCCGGGGCCAGCCCGACGAGGGATTTGCCGGTGCCGGTGGGCAGGACGACGTGCAGGGTGGAGGCCGGGTCCGCCAGGGAAGCGGTGCGCACTGCGCTGGCCTGACTCCGTGAGCGGTAGTGGTCGATGTCGGGAGCGATCGCGTGCAGGGCTGGATCGACGGGCACCGGGCTGTTCGGGCGAGCGCTGGTCTCCACCGTCGTGTTGTCGGCGAAGACGAACGGGCCTGGGCTTGCGCAGGCGAGGTCGATCCAGCGGGGGTCGCCGTGGAGCCAGTCAGGCGTCCAGACATCACCGAGGCGCACGGTGTGCCGGGTGGCGCCGAACCGTTCGACACGCAGGTGCGCACGCTTGAGCGCCTGCAGGTCGATTCCGCGTTCGTGGAGGTTGATCTCCAGTTCGTGGTGGCGCTGGCCCGTCACGCCGGCTTGATGGCGGAGCATCTGAGCCAGCAGAGCGGCAATGTCGCCGCTGAGGGCGGGCCCGGCAAGGCCGGAGCGCCAGGCATCGGCGAACCGCCGGTGCGGGCCGGTGAGCTGTTCTGCCGATGCCTCCTTGCCGCCCAGGATTATGCGCTGAACGATGTCGAGTTGAGCGGTCACGCGCTGCCGTCCTGCTCCAGGCTGCGGCCCGAGACCACGACCACACCGGTGCTGTCCAGGCGGAGCGAAGGCGTTTGGAGGGCCATCAGCAACTCCTGGCCCGCGAGCGCTTCCGTTTCCACTTCTTCCTCCAGTTCAGCGCGCTCGTTTCCCTCTGACCGCGCGGCCCGCAGTTGCAACTGCCGCAATCGGGTGGCGATGTCGGTCCCGGCGAGGTCCAGGGCCCGGGTGCGGGTCGCCTCTACGACTTCGTCGCTGTGGGCCAGGCGCTGGGCACTGCGCTCAGCAGCACGCCAGCGCGTCCCCCATTGGGCGGCCGGAATGAGCTCGTATGCGTGCTTGATGCGCTCGGAGTTGAGTGCGTAGTCGCCTCCCAGCTGCCCGGGTGCAGGCTTTGCATAGCGTGCCTGCAGGGCGTCGAAATGGCGCCCGTCGGTGATCGGTGTGCCGTTTGCGTCGGTCCACACGGTCACGATGAGCGGCGGGAAGAGCGCGTCGGCGCGGCGTCGCAGGGACGGCAGGTCCACCAGGTCGCTGCTCCAGGCTGCAGCCAACTGGTCGAGCATGTCGCTTTCCGGGCTGCCCTGCAGAGGTTGCGCCTCTACGGCGTAGTCAAAGCGGTAAGCGAGGCGTTCTGCCCAGGGCCAGGTGGGGATCCACCGCCACATGCCGAAGGCTCTCCCACGGTCGTCGTTCCACAGGAAGTCGGACACGGCATCGATGAACTGATCGCCGTAGCGGTAGAGGCGGACGTCTTCGTGCTCGACGGCCACTTTGCGCACGAAGGTGCCGCGGTGTCCTGCAAGCGGCACGAAGTCGCGCCGCAGTCGCGCAGCCGACACCAACGGCATCTGTACCTGTCCGGCCGTCCGCCGGCTGACGGGTTCGTAGCTCCCGATCGCATGGGTAGGGTCGCCGGCGGGGGCGAACCGCAGGTTCCCGGCCTCCCGCCGCGAGGACAGCAGTGCATCGGTGACGTCGGCAAAGGAGTCTGCCTGGCTCTCCGATGCCATCATCCGTCCGTACACCGAGCGCTCGTCGGTGGGGGCTTCGATGCTGTCCAGGGCGTCCTGTTCCTGTACGCGCTTGACCTCGTCCTCGAGCATGGTGCGGACCATGTGGATGGCGTCGGGTGCGGCATCGGCGCCGCGCTCAAACAGCAGGTCCCAGGCGGCGTCTGTGGCGGCGTCCACCGCATGCTGCAGGCTGGCTATCGACGTGTCGAAGACGCCGAACCCTTCGCTGAGGATCTGCATCCACGCTGCCGCAAACGATTGCGGGTCGGTCGTCTCGGCCACCCAGTAGGAGCGCCATGCGCCGCCTTCGCGACGGGCGTCCCAGCGGTCGCACCGGCCAATGCGCTGCTCGAGGCGGTTCGCCCTGGGCGGCAGACCCACATGAATGAGGAGATCGGCGAACTGGAGGTTGCGTCCCTCTTCCGCCGAGTGGTCGGCAATGAGAACGGCTGCCATCCGGCTCTGCTCGAAATCCCGCACCGCCTGCTCGGACGCTGCGGGCGAGTCGCTCGCCAGGTGCTGGTAGACAGCCCCGGGGAGCACGTCCTTGAACACCTCGACCAACTCCCCTGCCACGTGCGGGGTCGGGCAGAAGACGACCACCCGCTCGCGTGCTTTGAACAGGTCGGTCAGTGCATCGGCCAGCGGGCGTGCCAGGTCGCGGCGGCGGCTGACGAACCGCAGGTCGCTCTCGATGCGGTCCAGCGCGTCCTGCTCGCCCGGCGTGGCGGCCACCCTGGACTGGGCCCACCCGCACAGGGCGTCCGGGTCCAAGGACAAAGCCACGGCCGTCGCAAACGCCGACGCTGCCTCGCGGCGGGCCTCCTCGTCGAACTCGCACGCGGCAAGGGCCTCTTGGCGCCAGTTGTCCAAGAGGGAGGCAAGGCCGGCAAAAGCGGACGAGGGAAGAACAGCCTGCTGAGGGCGCAGACGCCCGGTGACCCGGTACGACTCGTGCAGCGCAGCAGTACGGCGGGTGCGCAGCATCCGGCGGTGGACCCGGTACACCTCGGACACGTAGGTGCGCAGCGCGCCGATCGCCACGGCCAGCGCCCGCCGGTCCGGTCCGCCCACTGCCTGCCTGGCCTCGTCGATCAGGGCGGCGACTTCAGCGTCTTCAGGGAACGCGGCGCCGATCTCAGTGAGGCGTTTGTTCAGCAGCACGCCAGGAAAGTGGGGCTGCAGTCCGAGGAATAGTCTGCCCAGCGCGGAACGCGCCTGCATGCGCCGGCGCAGGTCCTCGGGCGTCGTGTCCCGGTACACGGCCGGGTCGAGCAGTTTGAGCATGGCCAGGAAGGCGCGTTCGTTGTGCAACGCGGGCGTCGCGGACAGCAGAAGCAGGCGCGGGCTGGCCCCGGCGACTTCGGCAAGGCGCGCGTAGCGGCGAGACAGTTCGGGCTGCTCGCTGTGCGCGAGGCGAGCCAGATGATGCGCCTCGTCGACCACGACGAGATCCGCCGGCTCCCACGTCTCGGGTGCGTCGTCTCGGGAGTACACGATGCGGGCGCCCGGGAAGTCGCCGGTGCGGAATTTGCCCGACAGTTCGCGGCGCCACTGCTCCAAGAGAAACGGCGGAAGAATCAGTTGCACGGTGAGGTCGGGCTGATCCAGCAGAAGTTCCCGCACGACAAGGCCGGCCTCGATCGTCTTGCCCAGACCGACCTCATCGGCCAGGAGGTAGCGCTGCACCGGGTCCTGCAACACACGCCACACGGTCTCGACCTGGTGCTCGTACAACTCGATACCGCTCGAGAGCACACCGCGCATGCCGTGGGCCGCCGAGCGCTGAGTCAGGGTGCTCTGCAGAAAGGGGCGCCGCATGTCGGCCAGCAGAGGCGACTCCAGCAGTCCGGCGGTGGCAAAGCCGACGGGGTCTGCCAACTGCTCGTCCCAGCGGACATACAGGTCCTCCTCGGGAAGGTATCCCTCCCAGTTGCGCGCCCGTACGTGGATGTCCCGATGGGCTGAGGTGGCGATGACGCGCCCCGAGCGCCATGCGGTGCCCGTGGACCAGAACACCCGCGTCTCGGGTGCCAGCGCGAACCGTTTGAGCCCCTCCCTCGGGACGGTGTGGCGATGGCGCTCGCCTGGATGCTGTCCTGGGGTATCGAAGTACTCGAGGATCAGGCCATCGCCGTCCTTGCCCACGAGTTTCCCCGCCCCGAGCGTGTTGGCGCTGGATACCAGCAGGTCACCCCGGCTCAGCGACAGGCCGCGGGAGGTGTCGCTGCTGCGTACCGGGCGGCTCGCCTTCGGCGTGCGGGGTCGGGCCGGCGCCGCCTTGCCCGGGCTGCCGTCGATGGTTCGCGATCCGCGGCATTGCGGGAACCGTGAACAGCCCCAGAAGCAGTTGCCTGCGTTGGCGCCCCGCGATGCGAATTGCATGACCATATTGGCGCCGCACTGGGGGCACACGACAGCTTCGTCCGTCACGCTGTAACCCCTTCTCGGCCAGTGGTGCACAGCAGCAGTGCCGGCAGGTGGGCTCGACCCCAGAGGCTCAAGGTGCTGCCTGCGGACCGCGACGGCAGGGCCCTTGAACACGGGTCGACTCCGCCGTGCGGCTTGCCGCCTGACGCGGCGCACAGCGGCGTCTTCGGGCACAGCGGCATGTAGCGGCTCTGCATCGCCAATCCCCCATGGAGAAGCACGCGCTGGCACCGCCTCAGATAATCCGCCATCACCTTAAATTGGATGAATATGCCCTTCCCTCCCTCGGGCATTGCGTTGCACCCGCACGCCGAACAGCTAGCGAACCGGACGAAATCCCCCACCCTCAGCCCCGACATCGCACTTCCTTCACAAGATGATCACATCCAGCCGGCTGAAGCGTAAACCGCACCACTGACAACGACCCTGCCGGGTAGACCATCTTGGGCGATCGCGATGCGTCGACGCCGGGCCACCGCACCGAAGCCACAACCCGGGCCGCCTGCCACCACTCCATCCGGCGCCGCCCTGCCGCCACCCTTCCACGCCGCCCCGCCGGGATGTCGGGAATGCGATCACAATAAAGATGATCATTTAGTTTCATAACCCATACGGTTAGTCCGGTCAATACCGAGCGCAAGCGATCAGCAACTGACGCTGCGGGAACACTGCGACGCCTGCGATGCCGTGACACCGCAGAGACTCCGGGCCGAGGGGGAGACCTGACCTGCCCCGGCCAGCGGGACCGGCAGAAGACGGGGCAGCGCAACACCCGTCGTACGGATAGATACAAGCGAGGCAGGACGAGGCGTCAACCTGTCGGCAGCTACGTTCGAGTGACCCAACTGCCCGTCATCGAGTTGACGATCGCTACCAGATCTTGCTGCAGGTTCATCAACACCAGCAACCAGGGCCTCGGTCCCGCCGACAGCCCGGGCCGACACTCACCAGGTTCAATCGGCATCTTCATCGGCTGTTATACGACGGTGGAGAGTTGGCGGCAGCGCCGCAGGAGCAGTGGGCCTCTGCAGCCCGGAAAACGGATTCGCCCGCCACCGGATACCGGTAGCGGGCGAATTGCCGTCCTTCGCGGTGCCCCGGAGTCGGGCCCGCGAACGGTCAGGTCAGCCGTGTACGGCGCGGACGAGCAGGTCGGTCAGGAGGCGGATGTCGCTGGGAGTGTTCTGCAGGCCGTTCCAGCGGCGCTGTTCGCCGTCGGGAAAGCGCCACATGCCCGAGGTCCAAGCGGTGACCGGCATCAGGCCCAGAACAGCGTTGCGTACGGTGTCGCAGTCGACTTCTTCTGCTTGCATGCCGTCGGTGAGGCTGTCCATGACGAAGCCCATGGCCTGGATGCCGGCACCGTGGGTGAGGCGGGACTGGCGGGGCGGCAGTTTCCAGGCGTCACTGAAGGTGTCCTTGACCATGGTCCAGAACGAGCGCAGGTGCAGCAGCATGCGGTCGACGTCGCCAGAGCCGTCTTCGGGGTTGCGGTACTGGTAGAGGGCGCCCTCGAAGAGGCTGTGCTCCAGCATGCGCAGGACGGCCGTGTCTTTGATGTTGCCGTCGGGCGAGGTCGGACTGGCGATGCGGCCGTAGAAAGGGCCCTGGCCATCGGTGTTGAGGCGGGTCATCAACTGGGCGGGCAGGCGCTTGCGGGCGTAGCTGGGCGGGAGGTGGCCGCTGGTTTCGGGCAGGAGTTCGTGGATGAGGCCCTTGGGCAGCGGCTTGGTGGAGTTGACCAGGATGAACTGGGAGCGCTGGTCGTCGTGGTCGTCGGCGATGAACCCGACGGCGGCGACGGGGAATTCAACCAGATCGGCGTCGCGGATAGCGGCGCTGCGCTGCTGGCCGTCGACGATCAGGGCAGGCTTGTCCTCGTCGGGAAGGGATTCGTCGACGGGGATGACCAGTTCGCCAGGGACGGAGTAGTCGACGCCGTCCTTGCGCCGCGCTCCGGTCTCGAAGCGGACGTTCTCGTCGAATGCCAGCACCAGGGCGTTGGGAAGCATGGCGTTGTCGGACTCGAGGTAGCGACGGATGCCGCGAATGTGGCTGAGGACCTCGGGGCGCTGGTAGCCCTGGAGATTGCTGTCGTCGTCGCGTCGAACGCGGGAGACGGCGGCGAAGCTGTGGAGTTTCTTGCCGTCAACGGCGAAGCAGTAGATCCTTCTGTCACCCTGGCGCACTTCAAGCGCTGGGAGCCTGAGTTCGTAACGGTCGGCCATTGCCTCTCCAGACATATCAAAAAATCGAAAAGTGAGGTTACCCGAAGGTGAGGGAGCGCATCTTGGCTTCGAGTACGGTCAGATTATGGAATCCGCGGCGCTTGTTGCGTTCGCTTCCGCGGAATATGGCGATCTCGATGCCGTGCTTATCGCACAGGGCGCAGGGGCAGGCGCGCCAGGGTGCGTCGCTGAGGGTGCGCTCGTAGAGTGCGAGATAGCTCTTCTTCTTCGGGCCGAGTACGAGGGACTCGTACACCTGGAGTGCGGTCAGGACGTCCTCAAGGGAGGTTTCCTCACCGTCGAATTCCCGCAGGGCGCGCAGGCAGGCTCGTTCTGCAGTGATGGCCTCGGCCTGGGAGACGCTTCCCGAGAGGATGAGGCGTTTGAGGGCAGGGTTCCCGTCGACTTGGGGGACTCTGATGGCCGTGTAGGTGTCGGTGGCGGTGTGGTAGTTGTTGCGGTCGTCCATGAAGGCCTGACGGAAGACCGAGGTGCTATCGAAGCTGGTCACGCCGTGGCTGGCGAACTGCTCCATGCTGTCGACGCGGTTGATGCCGAGCAGGTGTAGTTCGGTGTCGTGGTTGCGTACTTCATCAATGGCTCGCAGGCAGGCCAGGATCTCGTGGGACTTGAGAGGGACCATGCCGCCGAGGGCGATACGCCGGTATCCCATTTTCTGCAACTGTGCGACGGAGTGGGCGTAACTGTCAGGCCCCCATCCCTGGGCGGCGCCAACAGGTTCGAAGCCGGCGCCGTTCTTTTTGGTCGCAGCGAGAAAGTTCTCGGCGAGCTCCAGGGAGATCTGCTGGCGTTCCAGCCACGTCGGTTCTGGTTCTGTATCAGATTCTTGAGGGATGTAGCCGAAGATGATGTGGTCGATGCTGATGCCGGCGTCGAATCCGCAACGGCCGTAGAAATCGATGACTTCATCGACCTCGTACGGAGGGCGTTCTTCGTCGATGTAGTTGAAGGCGCCACAGTCACCGATGGTGGAGCAGGTTTCGGGAAGGCGGAAGAAGTTCCGCACACCCAGGCGGTAAAGCCGCTCGCGTTGCGGAGTGGAGTATTTCCCTGCACCCTTCATGGATCCGTCGACAACAGCCTTGCTGACAAGAATCCCGTCATACGGGATCGGCGTCACGGCCTGGTGGGCGTAGACGTCGTCGCGCTGACGGACTCGGTAAGGCGAGTACTCGTCGTTGACGAAGTCATAGGTGGGGCTCACCAGGTCCTGGCTGTCAGGGAAATAGAATTTCACGCGGCTTTTGCCTTTTCCTGCACATAGATACGGAGGAGGTAGTTCGACAGGGTGCTGATGTGGCGCGGATTGTTCTGGAGTTCGTTCCAGGGGATGTTCAGGTCTGGCCAGCGCCCCTTGGTCCAGTAGCAGTGCGGGGCGATCAGGGCGAGTTCGTCGCGTGCCTGCTGCAGTGCGTGGGGGGAGGCGGGGTCAATGGCCATCATCACGCGGTCCATCAGGCGTCCCATGGAACGGATGCCCACACCGTGCATGAGGCGACTTCGGGTGGGCGGCAGGCCCCAGGCGTCAGGGAAAGTGTCGCGTACCGCAGTCCAGTAGGTGACAAGGATCTGGCGGATGGTAGCGGTGTCCACGGTGTTGTTGGAGAGGTTTTTGTAGGGGAAGAAGGCTCCCGACGGGGAGTTGAGGGCCTCCTGGATGGCCGTGGTGAGGCTGTTGTCGGTGACGACAGCGTCGGCTTTTTGCTCGGCGGTGGTGGAGGGGCGGCGCACCAGTCCGCAAAACGGTGAGTCCTTGTCGTGGTTAAGCGCTTCGACCAGGACCGCGGGGAGTTTGCGGGCGGAGAGTTTGGTGGGCAGAGCAGTACCGACCTCGGGGAGGAGTTCGGTGACCAGGTTGGTCGGCAGGGGGGAGACCGTGTTCACCCGCAGGAACTGGTCCCGCTGGGTTTCGAGATCCTCGGCGACGAAGCCGGCGATGGTGACGGCCAGGCGGGTGTTGCGGGTGCGGGCCAGAGCGAGGCTGCGCTGCTGGCCGTCGACAATCCAGGCAGGCCGGGGGGCGTCGGGGGAATCTGGCAGCGTGATCTCCAACGTGCCAGAAGTGCACAGGCCGTCGCTGCTGCTGGGGCCGGGGCTCGATTTGAAGCGCACACTGGCGGGCAGAGCCATGATCAGACCATTGGGGAAGAGGACCTCGTCGCTGTCGAGGTATTCCAGGATCTGCCGTACGTGCTGCTTCTTCTCGGGGCGCTGGTAGCCGATGAGCTTACCGGCCTCGTCGCGGGAGATCCGGGCGACATCGGCGACCAGATGGACCTCTTCTGCCGCCAACGTGAACACGTACAGCGGGATCGTGGGGTGCTGCTCGATCCGCAGGGCTCGGCGTTTCAGCACAGTGGAAGTCATCAGCGGCCAATCGTTGATTCGTACAGGCCTGCGAAGCGCTTCTGTTCGCAGGCCATCCCCTTGTCTCGAAACAGACGCAGCAGGCGGGTACGAGAGGCGTCGGGGTAGGTGCGCTTCATCTCTTCAATGACGGCGATGACGATCTTGTCCGTAACCGGTGTGCGGTCGTAGCGCTCAGGCCGGGCAGTCTGGGCGACCCAGTCGTCCCAGCGCAGCTGGGCGGGGGGGTCGGTGAGGCGTCCGGGTGTGCAGTGCTCGAGCCAGGAAGCGGCCATGCGCACGTTGAGGCTGGTCAGGGTGCCGCCCAGGGCGTGGCGCAGGCCGGCGTTGGCGGGCACGCGCCGTATGCCCTCGATGTCGGTGGCACCACCGATCAGGACGACGTCGGTGGCGGTATCGGCGAGGGCGAGCAGGTCGTGGTGCATGGCCTGGGCATAGGGCGCAGACAGCACAACGAGAGCGCGTCCTGCGGCGCCGGCGATCTGGGGCAGGTCGCGCGTGCCGTCCAAGCGCTGCAGATGATCCCACCACTGGGAGCTCTGGGCGCTGGAGGAAGCCACGGAATCTACGTGTCGGGTCAGGAAAGTCGCGGCGTAGGAGGGGGCGGGGCTGGAGACTGGACGTAGGCCCAGGCCTGCGGAGGCTGCATACAGGCGGGGGGTGAAGCCTGCTCGGGATGCAGCGTGGGTGAGCGCGAGGGCGCGTTTCCACTGGTCTCCCCGGTACAGGTCCTCCAGCGTCGAATGCCTGCTCGGTGTGGTGCGCAGTCGGTGCGCCCACTCCTCGGCGCGCTGGGGCAGGTCGGCCGCCTTCAGGGTGCGAGCCTGCAGGTCTGCCGTGGGAGGGGACGCTTTCCGGTCCGTGCAGGTGACCACGATCGGCAACTCGTTCACTGCGGCTAGACCCCTGGGTTCCGGTAACTCGTTTGTTGTTGTGATTACTGTAGCCGCTAGTTAGAGGGGTAGGCTGCCTCTGCCTCGACTGAGGCAACTGGACTTCGGATAAGGGAGTGACAGCATGGACCGTCCCGCGATCGTGTTGCTGAGCGGCGGCCTGGACTCGACCACGGTGCTGGCCATCGCCAAGGACCAAGGGTTCACTCCCTATGCGCTCAGCTTCCGCTATGGCCAGCGGCACAGCATCGAACTGGAAGCCGCCAAGCGCGTTGCCGAGGTCCAGGGTGTGTCCCGGCACGTCATCGCCGACATCGATCTGCGGGTCTTCGGTGGCTCTGCCCTGACCGCCGACATCGAGGTCCCCAAGCACGAGTCGCTGGATGACGTCGAGGACGGCGGGGTGCCGATCACCTACGTTCCGGCCCGCAACACGATCTTCCTGTCGTTCGCCCTGGCTTTCGCCGAGACCGTAGGTGCCAGCGACATCTTCACCGGAGTCACCGCCGTGGATTACAGCGGCTACCCCGACTGCCGCCCCGAGTACATGGACGCCTTTGCCACCATGGCGAACCTGGCGACCCGGGCCGGCGTGGAGGGCACCTCCCGGATGACGCTGCACTCCCCCCTGATCGCCATGTCGAAGGCCGACATCGTGCGCGAAGGCCTGCGTCTGGGCGTGGACTACTCCCTCACGTCCTCCTGCTACGACCCCGATGACCAGGGCCAGGCCTGCGGCAAGTGCGACACGTGCCTGTTGCGCCTGAAGGGCTTCGCTGAAGCCGGCGTCACCGACCCTGTCCGGTACCAGAGCGCCTGAACATGACCTATCTGATCAAAGAGATCTTCTACACCCTGCAGGGAGAGGGCAGCCACGCCGGCCGCCCGGCGGTCTTCTGCCGCTTTTCCCGCTGCAACCTGTGGACCGGCCGGGAAGCAGACCGCTCCCGCGCCATCTGCCAGTTCTGCGACACCGACTTCGTCGGCACCGACGGAGAAGGAGGCGGCCGGTTCGGCACTGCGGAGGATCTCGCCGATGCCGTCGAGGCCGCCTGGCCCAGCACCGACCGTGCCCACCGGTTCGTGGTGTGTACCGGCGGCGAGCCCCTGCTACAGCTGGACGAGGACGCCATCACCGCCCTGCACGGCCGCGGCTTCGAAGTAGCGGTGGAAACCAATGGCACCCGGCCGGCTCCCCGCGGCATCGACTGGCTGTGCGTCAGTCCCAAGATCGGGTCCGACCTGATCTTGACCAGCGGGGATGAACTGAAGCTGGTCTACCCCCAGGCTGGCGGCGACCCGGCCCAGTTCGAGGGGCTCGACTTCCAGCACTTCCGGCTGCAGCCGCTGGATGACGCCCACCGTGAGGACCACACCCGCGCCGCTGTCGAGTACTGCATGAAGAACCCGCGCTGGACACTCTCTCTCCAGACGCACAAGTATCTGGGAATTCAGTAATGGAAATCTTTCGCGAGTTCACCTTCGAAGCAGCCCACCGTCTGCCGCGCGTGCCCGAGGGCCACAAGTGCGCCCGCCTGCACGGCCACTCCTACAAGGTCACCGTGCACGTGGAGGCACCCGTCGATCCGGAGGCGGGCTGGGTGATGGACTTCGGCGACATCAAGCAGGCTTTTAAGCCGATTGATGCACAACTCGACCATTACTACCTGAACGACATCGAAGGTTTGGAAAACCCCACCAGCGAGAACCTGGCCCGCTGGATCTGGGACCGGATGACCGCAGAACTCCCTGCCTTGTCGGCGATCACCGTGCGCGAGACCTGCACCTCCGGTTGCACCTACCGAGGCGAGTAGCAGGATGCACGACATTCAAAACGAGGTCGACCACCGCGGCGTAGCCATCGACGAAGTAGGGATCAGCGGCCTGCGCTACCCCGTCACGTTCGATGACGGCCACACGCGCCAGCACGGTATCGCCGACATCAGCGTCACCGTCGGCCTGCAGGCCGACCGGCGCGGCACCCACATGAGCCGCATGATCGCCCTGGTGCACGAGGAGGTGGCCACCCTCGCCCCGCAGGAGTTGCCCATCGTCCTCAAACGAGGGCTCGCTCTGCTCGAAGCCCCGACCTTGGCCATCGCACTGTCCCTCCCCATCGCCACGGTCGTGACCGCACCCGCAAGTCAGCGGCAGTCGTGGCAAACCCACGACGTCACCATCACCGGCCGCATCACCGCCGACACTTGCACCGTCGCGACCACAGTGACCACCGACGTCACCAGCCTGTGCCCGTGTTCGAAGGCCATCTCCGACTACGGGGCCCACAACCAACGCAGCGAAGTCACCCTCACGGTCATCGGGACCGCCGACGTGCCCTACCCCCTGGCGATCCACGAAATCATCGAGGTGCTGCGCAACTCCGGTTCTGCCCCCGTCCTGCCTCTCATCAAGCGGCCCGACGAACGCATCGTCACCATGCAGGCTTACGACCATCCCGTTTTCGTCGAAGACATCATCCGTGACATAAGCCTGGTGTGCCGCGAAAAGGGTCTAAAGCATGCGATCAGGGCGAAGAATTTGGAAAGCATTCATAGCCACGACGCCATTGCCAGCCTGACCTTCACTGGCTGAACCCACGCACGCGCCCCGGGACAGGAAAGGGGATGCCATCCCCTTTCCTGTGCCGCGCCTGTGGCGGCAAGACGCATGAGCCCACCAGCGCCCGCGGGAGGCGACCGCTGGCGGTTATGCACGCGCCCCGCAACCCGTACAGCGGGCCAGCACCCGCGACGCTGTCTGGCGCGCCGGCCGCGAGTGACCTGCTCGAGTCCCTCAGCGCGGTATCGCCACCCACCCCACGCGGATCTTGCACACCCCCGGAATCAGGCGCTTGCCCCAGCGCGACAGCACCGACCGACGCCTGAAGAATGTCAGTGCCGTGCGCTGTACTGTCTGCACGTTCGTCCCACCGCCCGTATGCCGCTGGAGCCGAGCACAGCACCCCACCACCGAGACAGAAAGTAGATCGTGAAGGCTCCCGCTCCTGCTGGTATCGCCACGCTCATCGCCTACATCGCCACTATCCCGGCCGCCAACTTGGCCGTCACCCATTTCGGTGCAGTACCCGTCGGCCTCGGTTACGTGGCGCCTGCCGGCGTCTACCTCGTCGGCCTGGCGCTTGTCCTGCGCGACCTTGCAAGGGAGGCGGTCGGCCGAGGCGCCATCCTCGCCGCCATAGCCATCGGCACGGTCCTCTCCTACCTTCTCGCTAACCCCAGCCTCGCCACCGCGTCAGCGGTCGCCTTCGCCGTCGCTGAAACCATGGACTTCGTCGTCTACGAACCCCTGCGCAAGCGAGGACTACTGGTCGCAATATTGGCCTCGAACGCCGTCGGACTTCTGGCCGACAGCCTCTTGTTCCTCCACCTTGCCTTCGGCTCCTTCAATTACCTGCCTGGACAAATCCTCGGCAAAGCGTGGATGACCTTCGCAGCCGTCGCAGTCCTGGCGCTACTGCGCCGCCGCTCACGCGCTATCGCCTGACCGTCCCAAGCTGTCCTCCACGCACGGCAGGAAACCTCACCGCAATCGCCTTCGCTCAGGTCCTGCGGGAGAAGGGAGTTCCCGGCGTTTGCGTCGTCGCAGAGGCCGTGTGATTGCAGATGAGGGTCAGCAACTTCGGCGGAAGTGCGGCGAGTTGACCTACTTCTCGGTAACTCGCTACCGAAACTGTAGAATTGTGGGGCCCCACTCCGGCTTACCGGAGTGGGGCCCCTTTTTTGTCCTCTTCTGCACAAGCAGGCGGGGTGGGCGGGGGCGTCGCCGTCATCAGGTTCCTAGGCCGCGAGAGCGGCGACGCCCCACCACGAAGGGGATTACCTATGAACCACCAGCATGACACGTCCGTCAACGCAAGCCAGAACAGCCAGGCCGGTCTGCAGGCCCCGGCTCGCCAGGCTGCCGCTCCCCGGCACGTTCGCGTGTCCGTCGGCAAGCATTTCGACCTGTCCGTTTCTCTGTCGGTGTCGCCGGCCTTCCTCATGCTCCTGGCGGCGGCCGTCGGTGTCGCGGGCGGGAACTACTGGTTCCTGCTCTGAGAAGAGCCGTGGTTGAGCGCACGGCCTGGCGCAGTTAGCGGCGCCAGGCCGTGGACCATCCGTGGACGGCGTGAGCTTGACACACTGGTTTTGTCCGTGCGACCAGCGTCTTTGCCGAAGCCTGAAAAGCCCTCCGGAGCCGTGTGCGCAGGTTCGAATCCTGCCGGGGGCACTCCAGTTCGGACAGCGTGATCAAGGCGCTGACCAGCAAAGGTGCCAAGTATGAAGACCCGGCCTCAGTCTCACTGAGTCCGGGTCTTTGTCGTTGTGTGTCACTGATCGCGAGTGAGTGGCGAGTGACTTTACCTAGCACTCGCCCTCGGCAAGCCGTCGGCACCCCAATCGAGAGTTCGCATCATGGGCAGCAGCGAGGGACTCTAAAAGTCTAATGTGTTGGGTGG
>NZ_JBHVYK010000096.1:0-28481 GCF_042880855.1 Streptomyces sp. NPDC058291 | reverse complement strand
GCGAGGACGGGGTGTCCTCGCCCCCGCCCTCGCCACGTCCCCGCCCTCGCCCCGCCCTCGCCCTCCACGCCCCGCCCGTGCAGGGCCGCACGGCACGCGGCGCGCCCCTGTCCTAGCCGTCCGCCCCGGGGCCGGTGCCCGTGCCGGTGCCGGTGCCGATGGCGTGCTGCCTCACGGCATCGTCTGATAGCTTCCCGTGTTCGTCGGTGCGTGTTCGGGCAGCCACAGGACGGCCACGGCGCCCTCGGACGGTATGTGCTCCGGAGCTCCCGCGGGCCGTACGTTGCGGAAGGTCAGGCGGGCGCCGAGGACGCGGGCCTGACCCGCGGCGATGGTGAGCCCGAGTCCGTGTCCGTGTCCCGCGCGGTCGACACTGCCGGTGCGGAAACGGCTCGGCCCCTCGGCGAGCAGGTCCTCGGGGAACCCGGGGCCGTGGTCGCGGACCCGGATGACCCGGCCCTCGACGGTGACCTGGACGGGCGGCTTGCCGTGCCGGGCGGCATTGGCCAGCAGGTTGAACAGGACCCGCTCCAGGCGGCGCGGGTCGGTCGTGACCATCGACTCGTGCACCACCCGCACCTCGACGTCCGGGTCCTTGGCAGCCACCCGGCGGGAGACGAACTCGCCGAGCACGATGTCCTGCAGCTCGGCGCGTTCCGAGGCGCCGTCGAGACGGGCCACCTCCAGGACGTCCTCGACGAGCGTCCGCATGGCCTTGGCCCGGTCCAGCACCAGCTCCGTCGGCCGGCCCGGCGGCAGCAGTTCGGCCGCCGTGAGCAGTCCCGTCACCGGGGTGCGCAGTTCGTGGGCGATGTCGGCGGTGACCCGGCGCTCGGCCTCCAGCCGAGCCTGGAGGGTGTCCGCCATGGCGTCGACCGCGCTCGCCAGGTCGTCGGTCTCGTCCCGCACGACACCGCCTATCGCGTCCCGGACGCGGACGTCCGTCTCGCCCTTGGCGACCTGGTTCGCCGCGGCCGCCGCCTTGCGCAGCCGGCGTGACATCTGGCCGCCGATGAGCACACCGAGCGCGCTGCCGCCGAGGACGACCGCGATGGAACCGATCACCAGGGCCTGGTCGAGGTCCTTGAGGATGTCCGTGCTGCGGTCGGTGAACCCCGTGTGCAGGGACAGCACATGACCGTCCTTGACCGGGACGGCGGCCCAGATGTCCGGCACACTGCCTCTCCGCTCGGCGACGAACGTGGCCCGGCGGCCCTCCTGGACCTTCTCCCGCAACGCGGGCGGCAGGCCGGAGTCGTCGATCTTGATGCTGGGGAAGTTGGGCCGCCCCGACGTCTCGTAGTTGTGCTGGGCGATCCGCACGCGCTCGTCGGCGAGGTCGCGCGCGTTGTCCAGCATGGACACGCGCGCGGCGTTGTGCACGACCAGGCTGAGCGCGATCGCCACCAGCGCGCCGACCAGCGCGATCGCCGCGCTCAGTTTCCATCGCAGACCCGTGCGGAGGCTCAAGCCCTCCGCGCGAGCCGGACCCAGGTGCCGGACCATCCCCCGCATACTTCTGTCTCCGCCCCGCTCAGGCTTTCAACTTGTAGCCGAAGCCGCGGACCGTCTCGATGCGGTCCGGGCCGATCTTGGTGCGCAGCCGCTGCACATGGACGTCGACGACCCGGGTGTCGCCGCCCCAGCCGTAGTCCCACACTCGCTCCAGCAGTTTGTCGCGGGAGAGGACGGTGCCCGGAGCGGAGGAGAACTCCAGCAGCAGGCGCATCTCGGTCGGGGTCAGCGCCACCGGCTGCCCGGCCCGGCGCACCTCCATGCCCTCCGTGTCGACCTCCAGGTCGCCGAAGGTCAGCACACCGCCGGCGGGGTCGGCGGCGGGCTCGCCGCGGTCGCCGCCGCCCGCGTGGCCGAAGCGGCGCAGCACGGCACGGATGCGGGCGACCAGGACGGCGCCGTCGAAGGGCTTGGTCACGTAGTCGTCGGCGCCGGCCTCCAGCCCCAGGACGACGTCGATGGAGTCGGCGCGGGCCGAGAGCATGATCACCGGCACGGTTGACTCGTCCCGGATGCGCCGGCACAGGCTCACGCCGTCCAGGCCCGGCACCATGACGTCCAGCAGTGCGATGTCGGGGCGGTCGGCGCGGAACGCCTCCAGGCCGGACAGGCCGTCGGGCATCGCGGTGACCGCGAAGCCGTCCCGCTCCAGGGCGAGCTGGGTGGCTTCGCGGATGACGTCGTCGTCCTCGACGAACAGGACGTGGGTCTGGTCTGCCATCCCGGTGCTCTCAGTTCTCGTTGCGTACTCGTGTGCGTGTCGGCGGAGGCGCCTGTCGGTCGTCAGTCTGGCGGGTTTCTGTCCGCGTGCTGTCAGGGCGTCCCTTGGGTGGACGCGCGGAACGCCGGGAGCGTTCATTTCCCGCCCGCCCTCGGCCACTCTCGTCCGTCCACCAGTTGATCGGAACGGGCGGCCCGATCGGTTCACGGCGGCCCGACTTTTCTCGGCCGGCCGTTCCCGGGCAGGTCAGCTGGTGCCCGGCAGGGGCGTGGGGTCCCCGCCGACGACGCTGCTGTAGTCGTTGTGCCAGCTGAACTCCTTGAGGAACCGGCCGGCGACCCAGCGGTACGTGACCACGTTCTCCCCGGACGGGCTGGAGACGGGGTCGCCCTTCTCGTACACCTGCTTGGTGACCACCAGGTCGCCCCGGTCTATCTCGGCGTAGACCGGCGGCTCCTCCGCTTTGAACACGTTCGCGTAGCCGTCGCCGTCCTCCCGGTAGACATAGGAGCCGACGCCGACGGCGTCCCCGCACGTGAGCACGTTGACGATGAGGTCGTCGCCGGAGCCGCCGGTGAGGCGCCCGTACGACACGTCGACCGGGTACTCGTCGCCGACGCAGGGCTTGAGATCGCTCTTCACCTCGGCCGAGACCTGCGGATCGTCCTTGACGAGGCGGACCGCTTCCGCCCGGTTCGGGTCGCCGGGGGGGACCGTCGAGGACGAGGCCGTGGCGCCCACCACCGCGTCGGCGTGGGCGGGGCCCTCGTCGCGGGCGCCGGTGCCTCCGGTGCCGCAGGCGGAGACGAAAAGGCCGAGGGCGGCGAGCCCGGTCATCGCCGTGATCGCCGCCTGGATGGCGCCTCGGGCCGGTGTGGGCCCGGCCTGGGTCAGGCCGCCGCGCAACGCTCCCGCTCCTCACGCTCCAGCGCGCGTGCGTCCAGATCGCGGGCTTCCAGCTCCTCGCGGAGCCGGGCGAGCGCCCGGTGCAGCGTGCTCTTGACCGTTCCGGCCGACATGCCGAGGGCGGCGGCCGTCTCCTCCGTGGACATCTGCTCCCAGTGTCGCAGGACGACGACGCTTCGCTGCTTGGGTGCGAGCACCTTCATCGCGTCCATCAGCAGGGCGCGGTCCGCGTGCTGCTCGGTGGAGTCGTCCACGCTGGCGTCCGGGAGCTGCTCCGTCGGCACCTCTTCGAGCTTGCGGGCCCGCCACCACTCGGTCCGCGTGTTGATCATGACCCGGCGCAGATAGGCGTCGGCGAGCCGCTTGTCCGCGATGCCGTCCCAGCGGCCGTACGTCCGGGCCAGCGCGGTCTGCAGCAGGTCCTGGGCGTCGACCGGGTCGGGGACGAGCCGACGGGCGCTGCGCAGCAGCGCGTCCTGCCGCGTGCGGACGTACTCCTCGAATTCGAGCACCTCGCCCTGCGCCATGGTCAACCGCCTCCGATTCCCCGTTCCGGCGGTGGTCGCCGCCGGCTCACTGCTTGTGGTCTGCAGCCCGCCGTGTCTCCGCCGGGCATGGAGATGAAGCTACGGAGGTGTTGTCACGGCGCTGTCCGAAGCAGCCTTCGGCCAGCACTCAGCTGTCCGTCGGTTGTGTAACGGAAGGAGGTTCGGGGTAAGAGCATGGGTTGCATTGCAGATCTATGAGGTGATTCGTCCATGTGTCGGGCGTGACAAAGGCCTGTCGGCGGTCGTGACGAAGCCTCCAGGCTGTCAACTGACCATGCGTCAGGTCAGTGGCAGGCGGTACAGCCCGCCCGGCAGCGGCTCCACCAGTCCGTCCGCGACGAGTCCGTCCAGGGCTCGCGCGCGTTGCACCGGCTCGTGCCACACGCGGTCGAGGGCGGTCTGCGGCACGGGCGCGTGCGCGTCGCGAAGGACGGCGAGCAGCTTGCCCCTGACCTGCCGGTCCGTGCCGGCGTAGGTCTGGCCCCGGCGCGGCGGGCCGTCGTGCGCCGGCTTGCCCGCGAGCCGCCAGGCGCACTGTGCGGCGATGGGACAGCGCGCGCACGTCTCGTTCCTGGCCGTGCAGACGAGCGCGCCGAGCTCCATGGAGGCGGCGGCCCAGCGCGCGGCCGTCGGCTCGTCGTCGGGGAGCAGGGCGCGGGCCAGCCTGCGCTCGGCGGCCGTGGTGGCGGTCGGCGGGTACTGCACACCCCTGACGGCGCGCGCGAAGACGCGGCGGACGTTGGTGTCCAGGACCGCGTGCCGCTGCCCGTACGCGAAGGAGGCGACGGCCGCGGCCGTGTACTCGCCGATGCCGGGCAGCGCCAGGAGCTGTGCGTGGTCGGACGGGACGTCTCCGCCGTGCCGTTCCGTTATCGCCACAGCGGCGCCGTGCAGCCGCAGGGCGCGGCGGGGGTAGCCGAGCCGCCCCCACGCGCGCACGGCCTCGCCCGGGGCCTCCGCGGCGAGGTCGGCGGGGCGCGGCCAGCGGGCGAGCCACTGCTCGTAGACCGGCAGGACGCGGCTCACCGGCGTCTGCTGGAGCATGAACTCGCTGACCATCACACCCCATGCCCCGGCCTCGGGGCGCCGCCAGGGGAGGTCGCGGGCGTGGTCGTCGAACCAGTGGATCACCGGGGCGTGCAGATCCGCTCCGGGGGCTTCGGCGTCGGCGCCGGCGTGATCGCGGGCGGGGCCGCTGCTGTGCGGGGTGTTCGTGGGGGCAGTCATGGCCCTACCGATCCTGCCATGCGCACCGGGGCACGCGCGCGTACCGCCACTCGCCCGGGTCGTACGCCGGGGGCGCTTCCCGGGCGCACGCCGCGGCCAGGGCCAGAGCTGCCATCCATGCGATAACGGGAGCGCGACCGCCGAAGACGAAGTCGGGTACGGGGCGGGCGGCTTCCAGAATGATGATCCGGAAAAGTTGTGTTCCCGGCGGCGGGTGGGGCCAGCTAACGCGTCGATCTCTCGTACAGTTTGCGCCGTGGGATCACTGCGCAATCCGGTCGGGCCGCTTCCCTCCTCCATCTACTGGCGAAGGAGGGCTGTACTGCTGTCCGTGTTCGCCCTGTTGGCGTTGCTGGTCCTGTGGGTGGTGACGTCGGGCGGAGGCGGCGGGAGGAACGGCGCCGACGGGGGCGGCGGCAAGAACCCGGCCTCCTCCATCACGCCGGGACCGTCCGGGTCGGGGCCCGCCATCAGCCAAAGGCCGGGCGGGCGTGACGAGTCGAGCGCGGGGGCGACCGGCGGGTCCGGCTCGGGGACGGGATCCGGTGCGGGCTCGGACGGCGGCGCCGGAACCGGCGGTGCGGACGGCGGTTCGGCCGGTGCCGGTGACCTCGACGACGGCGCCAACGGCAGCGCGAGCGGCAACGGCGGCGTCGGCGGTGGCGTCGGCGGCGACGGCGGTACGGCCGTGACGCTGCCGGTCGGGACGACGCTGCCCAACTGTGCCGCGAACGCCGTCACGTTGACGCTGCGCAGCGTCCGCAACGACTACTCCCCGGACGAGACCCCCACCTTCCGGCTGACGGCCAAGAACAGCTCGACCGTGGACTGCAAAGTCGATTTCGGCCCCAAGACCGCGGTGTTGACGATCACGCAGGCAGCCGTCGACGACGACTACTGGTCGTCGGCCGACTGCCCCAGGACGGCCGGGAGCCTGCTGTACCGGGTGCCGGCCAAGAGCAGCTTCACGTACATCGTGAAGTGGGACCGCAAGCCGAGCGCGCCGCAGTGCGCCACGCCTCCGGCGGGGACGGCCAAAGCGGGCACGTACCTGGTGGAGGCCAAGGCCCCGGGATTCGCGAAGGCGCAGACGTCCTTCGTGCTGAAGGCCGACTAGACCGACGAGAACGTCGAGGGCGTCGAGGACGACTGATCGGCCTCCGGACTCGCCCGCAGTGGGTGGGTCCGGCCGGTCGGGCGGCCGTCTGAGCGGGGTCAGGCAGGTCGGGTGGTCAGGTAGGTCGGGTGGTCAGGCAGGTCGGATGGACGAGGCGGTCGGACCGGCCCGACGGTTCGGACCGGCCCGACGGTTCGGACCGGATCCGGTGGGCCGGGGCAGGTCGACCGGGCAGGTCAGACGTAACGTTCCAGGATCGACGACTCCGCCAGCCGGGACAGGCCCTCGCGGACGCTGCGGGCCCTCGCCTCGCCGACGCCGTCCACCGTCTGCAGGTCGTCGACGCTCGCGGCGAGCAGTTTCTGCAGGCCGCCGAAGTGCTCGACCAGGCGGTCGATGATCGCGCCGGGGAGGCGAGGCACCTTGGCCAGCAGGCGGAAGCCGCGCGGGGAGACCGCAGAGTCGAGCGCCTCGGGAGAACCGGTGTAGCCCAACGCGCGAGCCACGGTGGACATCTCGAGCAGCTCGGCGTGGGAGAGCGCGTTCAGCTCGTAGAGGGCCTCGTCGACCGTGCGGGACCGCTTGGCCGTGGGCTCCGGGACGTAGTCGCGGACCACCAGCTCGCGTTCCGGCTCCACGCCCGCGATCAACTCGTCGAGCTGGAGGGCGAGCAGACGCCCGTCCGTGCCCAGCTCGACCACGTATTCGGCGATCTCGGTGGCGATGCGGCGGACCATCTCCAGGCGCTGCGCCACCGCGGAGACGTCCCGGACCGTGACCAGGTCCTCGATCTCGAGCGCTGACAACGTTCCCGCCACCTCGTCCAGGCGGAGCTTGTAGCGCTCCAGGGTGGCCAGCGCCTGGTTCGCGCGGGACAGGATCGCGGCGGAGTCCTCCAGGACGCGGCGCTGTCCGTCGACGTACAGAGCGATCAGCCGCATGGACTGGGACACCGAGACGACCGGGTAGCCCACCTGCTTGCTGACCCGGTCCGCCGTGCGGTGCCGGGTGCCCGTCTCCTCCGTGGGGATCATGGGGTCCGGCACGAGCTGGACCCCGGCCCGCAGGATCTTCGACAGGTCGGAGGAGACAATGATGCCGCCGTCGAGCTTGCACAGCTCGCGCAGGCGCGTGGCCGCGAACTCCACGTTCAGGACGAACCCGCCCGTGCACATGGCCTCGACCGTCTTGTCGGAGCCCAGCACGATGAGCCCGCCGGTGTTGCCGCGCAGGATCCTCTCCAGGCCGTCGCGCAGGGCAGTGCCGGGAGCCACCGCGCTCAACGCGGCACGCATCAGGCCGTCGGCACCGGAACTCCCACCGGACTTTCCGGGAGCTGCCGCCCGGTCGTTGGCTGCCACTGCACTCCTCCGGTCACAGGTCTGGGACGCTCCGTTTCGCGCACTCGTTTCGTACGGACGGGCGAGACCAGGGCAAAGTCTACCGGCGGTCTTCCGACTCCCGTGGGGCGTCTCGGCGACGGGAGCGCGGCAGGACCCGCAGGGCCTCCCCCATGTCCGCGACTTCGAGGACCTTCATGCCCGCGGGGATCCTGCCCGGGTCGCTCGGCACCAGGGCGTGCGTGAAGCCCAGACGGTGGGCCTCGGAGAGTCTGCGCTGGACGCCCGTGACCCGTCTGACCTCGCCCGCGAGGCCCACTTCGCCGATCGCGACGAGGTTCTTGGGCAGGGGGGTGTCGCTCGCCGCGGAGGCCAGGGCGAGAGCGATCGCCAGGTCCGCGGCGGGCTCGGAGAGCTTCACCCCGCCCACCGTCGCCGAGTAGATGTCCCGCTTGCCGAGCGCGCTGATCCGGCCGCGCTGCTCCAGGACGGCCAGCATCATGGAGACCCGCGAGGTCTCCAGGCCGGACGTCGTGCGCCGGGGGGAGGGGATCTGGGAGTCCACGGTGAGCGCCTGCACTTCGGCGACCAGGGGGCGACGGCCCTCCAGGGTGACCGTCAGACAGGTGCCCGGGACCGGTTCGTCACGACGGGTCAGGAAAAGTCCGCTCGGGTCCGTAAGGCCGGTGATGCCCTCGTCGTGCAGTTCGAAGCAGCCGACCTCGTCGGTGGCGCCGTAGCGGTTCTTGACGCCGCGCACCAGGCGCAGCCGCGCGTGCCGGTCGCCCTCGAAGCTCAGCACGACGTCCACGAGGTGTTCGAGGAGCCGGGGGCCGGCGATCGCGCCGTCCTTCGTGACATGGCCCACCAGGAGCGTGGACATGCCGCGTTCCTTGGAGGCGCGGATCAGCGCGCCCGCGACCTCGCGGACCTGCGCCATGCCGCCGGGCGCACCGTCGATCTCCGGGGAGGCCACCGTCTGCACGGAGTCCACGATCAGCAGGGACGGCTTCACGGCGTCCAAGTGGCCCAGCACCGCCGCCAGGTCGGTCTCGGCGGCGAGGTACAGATGGTCGTCGAGAGCGCCGATGCGGTCGGCGCGCAGGCGGACCTGCGACGCGGACTCCTCACCCGTGACGTAGAGCGTGCGGTGTTCGTCGCTCGCGGCCTTGGCCGCCACGTCCAGCAGGAGCGTCGACTTGCCCACGCCGGGCTCGCCGGCCAGCAGCACGACCGCGCCGGGCACGAGCCCGCCGCCGAGGACGCGGTCCAGCTCGGGCACGCCGGTGGGGCGGGCGGTGGCCTGACGGCCGTCGACCTGGCCGATGGGCAGCGCGGAGGTGGTGACCCGCCCCGGCGCCGTCGTGCGGACCGCGGGCGCGCCGTACTCCTCGACCGTCCCCCACGCCTGGCACTCGGGGCAGCGGCCGAGCCACTTGGCCGTCTGCCAGCCGCACTCCGTGCAGCGGTAGGACGGTCGGTCCTTGGTGGTCTTCGTACGGGCAGCCATGGGGAAACCGTAGCCGCCGCCACTGACAGCCGGACCGTGCCGGTGGGCGACCGGACTTCCCGGGGCCGGTCCCGCCCGCACCGGCACCACCCGCGCAGTGCCCGCGCACCGCCTCCGCATCGCCCGCGCACCGCCCCCGCGCGCGGGGGCGCGCGCCGTGCAGTGGAACGTCGCCCCCTGCGATCCGGCCCCGCTCCGTCACGAACGAGCCATGAGCCACCCGTCTGCCCTCCCCTTATGAGGGATCGTTTCACCCGTACGGATTAAAAGGACTCAAGGGACAAGTGGACCTCGTTCCGCGCCGCCTACGGTCGCACGGGTGATGAGCAGCAGCCCGGAAACCTCGACCCGCACGACCGGCGCGCACCGGGCGCACCGGGAGGCGCGCGACACCGCTGCGGCGCGCACGCTCGCGCAGCGGCCGCCCGCGCGCTACGAGCCGTACCTGGACGGCCTGTTCACCTACTGCCTGTCCGTCCTGTGCGACCACGACGCGGCCACCGCCGCCCTCGGGGACGCCCTCGCGTTCGCCGAGCGGCGCGGCCAGCGGATGCCGGACGCCGAGGGCGACCGCCGGGCCTGGCTGTACGCGCTGGCCCGCTGGGCCTGTCTGCGCAAGCTGACCGAGGCCAGACGGCAACGTCGGAGCGCGCACGCCGCCCGACGCGACGGCGGCCACCGTCAGCCGGCCGGAAAGCACGTGACGTCCAAGACGTCCAGGAAGCCCGCCCCCTCCATGGCGCCCGTCGGTGCGACCGCCGCCGGATCCACCGCTTCCGCACCCGGCGCCTCCTCCGCCTCGGACGAGGTCCAGGACGAGCGGCGGCGCCGTGAACTCGCCCTGCTCGCCTGGCCGGAGGCCGCCGGCACATCCCCGGAACAGCGTGAGGCGTTGGAACTCGCCGTACGCCACCACCTGGCCGCGCACGAGGTGGCCGCCGTGCTCGGCAAGGATCTCGCCGCCGCCCGCGAACTGCTGGCCTCCGCCGCCTGCGAGGTCGAGCGCACGCGCGCGGCGCTCGCCGTCGTCGAGACCGGCGGCTGTCCCGGTGTGAGCCGCCTGGCCGGTGAGAACCAGCTCGTCCTCAGCGCCGCCCTGCGCCGCGAGCTCGTCCGGCACGTCGACGACTGCCCGCACTGCCGCCGAGCCGCCGAGCGCGCCGTCCCGGGCCGCTGGCCCGGAGCCGGTGTCACCCCCGCCGAGCTGCCCGTCCTGGAGGCGCCCCGCGCGCAGCTGCACGTCGCGATGGCCCGCCTCGCCCGCGCGCGGGGCGTCGCCGTACCGCGCTACGACCGGCGCGGCTTCCCGATGGACCCCAAGGACCGCGCCGCCCGCCGGGAGCGCCTGCGCGCGCGTGCCGTCACGACGACCGTCGTCGCCACCGTGGTGGCCGCTCCCGTGATCGCCCTGTGGGCGGCCTATCGCGGCACACCGACGGGGGAGGGGGCCGAGGGGCGCTCGGCCAGCGCCGGCGAGGCGCAGGGCTCCGGCAGCCTCGACGGCGAGACGGGGGGCGGTTACGAGAACGCCGGGAACGCCAGCACCCGCCCCGGCTCGCACCTGCCCGGGGGCGGCGGACCGGATGTCTCGGTGGAGGTGATCAGCGTCAGCGGACTCCCGCACGGGGCCGCCGGCCGGCTCTCGGTCACCGCCGCCACCCGCGGCGACACCACCTTGATCACCCTCACCGCGTCCCCGGAAGCGGACGGGCCGATCCGCTGGTCGGCCACCACCGCCGCTCCCTGGCTCTACCTGAGCCGCTCCACGGGCACGGTCAGGCCCGGCGAGACCATGACGGTGAAGGTGTACGTCGACCCTCTGCGCGAGCCCTCCGGTCACTGGCACGCGCGCGTGGCGATCGCCCCGGCGGGCGCAGTCGTCTCCATCGAGGGCTACGGCACCGCCCCGGGCCCGTCGCGCCCGGGCGGCGGCCACGGCCACGGCCCGGGCCCCGGCGGCCCGCCCCCCACCTCCGGCCCGGAACCGACCCCGACGGCCCCGCCCTCCGCGGACCCGACTCCGACGGCCCCGCCCTCCTCGCCCGATCCGGAGCCCACCCCCGACGGGGACCCGTCCCCGTCCGCCCCGGACAGCCCGACCCCGCCGCCGGCCGACGGCGACCCACCGAGCCCCGCTACGTCCTAGCGGGCCCCGGGCGGGACGTCCGGCGCTCAGCTCGGCCGACGGATCGGCCGTCCGGCTTCACCGGGGCCGTTCACCGGGGGTCGACGGCTTCACCGGGGGTCGACGGCTTCACCAGGGGTCGACGGCTTCATCGGGGGTCGGCCGGGCCCAGCGGGTCGGCCGGGGCCGCCGCGCTCACCACGCCCTCGGCGCTCACCGCATCACCGGCGCCCACCGCATCACCGGCGCTCACCGCATCACCGGCGCCCACCGCATCACCGGCGCCCACCGTGCCGGTCGGACCGGCCGGGTCCGCCGGGTGCGGCGCCAGCAGGGGCAGCTGCGCGGCGAGGCGTTCCTCGCACAACTCGACCAGGCGGTCGTACCCGGCCTTGCCCATCAGCTCGGTCAGCTCCGGACGGTAGGAGACGTACACCGGGTCGCCCGCGCCGTGCGCCGACGTCGCCGACGTGCACCACCAGTGCAGGTCGTGGCCGCCCGGGCCCCAGCCGCGCCGGTCGTACTCGCCGATCGACACCTGCAGCACGCGCGTGTCGTCGGGCCGGTCGATCCAGTCGTACGTCCGCCGCACCGGAAGCTGCCAGCAGACGTCCGGCTTGGTCTCCAGCGGCTCGCGGCCCTCGCGCAGGGCCAGGATGTGCAGCGAGCAGCCGGCGCCGCCCGCGAACCCCGGACGGTTCTGGAAGATGCAGGAGCCGTTGAACGGGCGGGTCTGGCGGGAGCCTTCCTCGTCCTGCGAGACCCAGCCGCCCCGCGTGCCCTCGTCATGGTGCTGCCAGATGTCGGGGGTGAGCCTCGCCACATGCTCGGCGACGCGCTTCTCGTCGTCCTCGTCGGAGAAGTGGGCGCCCAGCGAGCAGCACCCGTCGTCGGCGCGGCCCGCCTGGATGCCCTGGCAGCCGCTGCCGAAGATGCAGTTCCAGCGCGAGGTCAGCCAGGTCAGATCGCACCGGAAGACCTGCTCGGCGTCGGCCGGGTCCGGGAACTCCACCCACGCGCGTGCGAAGTCGAGGCCCTTCTCGTCGGCGGCCGGAGCCCCCGCTGCCAGGTCCTTCTTCGTCGACTTCTTCGGCGGCTTCAGCGGCTTGGCCCGCGAAGAGCCGCCGGTGGGTTTGTCGGCCTTCGCCTTGTTCGTCTTTGGCACCCGTCCAGGGTAAGTCGCCGGGAGCCGCTTCGGGGACCTCGTCCGCGGCCCGGCCACCACCGCCTCGACGAGGGGATCCGCCCCGCACCACCCGTACCGCCCAGGGGGCAGTAGCGTTCCCTGCATGAGACTCGGTGTCCTCGACGTGGGATCGAACACGGTGCATCTGCTGGTGGTGGACGCGCACCCGGGCGCGTGCCCGCTGCCTGCGCACTCGCACAAGGTGGAACTGCGCCTTGCCCAACTCCTCGACGAGGACGGGGCGATCGGCCCCGAGGGCGTCGACAGACTGATCGCCGTGGTGCAGGAGGCGCTCCAGGCCGCCGAGGACAAGGGCGTCGAGGACCTGCTGCCCTTCGCCACCTCCGCCGTGCGCGAGGCCAGCAACGCGGACGAGGTCCTCGCGCGCGTGCAGGCGGAGACGGGCGTCGAGCTCCAGGTCCTCGCCGGCGCCGAGGAGGCCCGGCTCACCTTCCTCGCCGCCCGCCGCTGGTTCGGCTGGTCGGCGGGAAAGCTGCTGGTCCTGGACATCGGCGGCGGCTCCCTGGAGATCGCGTTCGGCATGGACGAGGAGCCCGACGCGGCGGTGTCCCTGCCGCTGGGAGCCGGCCGTCTCACCGCGGGCTGGCTGCATGGCGACCCGCCCGACCCGGAGGACGTCCGCGCCCTGCGCCGCCACGCTCGCGCGCAGATCGCCCGCACGGTCGGGGAGTTCGCCCGCTTCGGCGCCGCCGACCACGTCGTCGCCACCTCGAAGACCTTCAAGCAGCTCGCCCGCATAGCCGGCGCGGCCCGGTCCACCGAGGGCGTCTACGTCCAGCGCGAGCTCAGGCGCGAGTCCCTGGAGGCCTGGGTGCCGCGGCTGGCCGGCATGACGGCGGCGCAGCGGGCGGAGCTGCCCGGGGTGTCCGAGGGCCGCGCCAACCAGCTGCTCGCCGGCGCCCTGGTGGCCGAGGGAGCGATGGACCTCTTCGGGATCGAGTCGGTCGAGGTCTGCCCTTGGGCGCTCAGGGAGGGCGTCATCCTGCGCAAACTCGATCACATGGCGTCGGCCTGACGGACAGGGCGGGCCGGGCGGACGTGACGGACCCGACAGTGCGGCGGACGTCGCGGCGAGCGGGCGCGCGAGACGGCGCGACGGCACAACTGCGCGCGGGCGTCCGGGACGCAGGTGCCCCGCACCCACCCGTTCCCACCCCGTAACCTGTCCCCCATGGCAGAGCCAGTCGTGCGTATCCCGGATGCGAAGGTCGCCCTGTCGACTGCCTCGGTCTACCCGGAGTCGACGGCGACGGCCTTCGAGATCGCCGCGCGCCTCGGGTACGACGGCGTCGAGGTCATGGTCTGGAACGATCCCGTCAGCCAGGACATCGACGCGCTGCGCAGGCTCAGCGACTTCCACCGGATCCCGATTCTCGCCGTGCACGCCCCCTGCCTGCTGATCACGCAGCGGGTGTGGTCGACCGACCCGTGGACCAAGCTCCAGCGGGCCCGCTCGGCCGCGGAGCGACTCGGCGCGAGCACCGTCGTCGTCCACCCGCCGTTTCGGTGGCAGCGCCAGTACGCGCGCGACTTCGTCACCGGCATCTGGCGGATGGCGGACGAGACGGACGTGCGGTTCGCCGTCGAGAACATGTACCCGTGGCGCTACCGCGACCGCGAGATGCTCGCGTACGCGCCCGACTGGGACGTCACGAAGGACGACTACCGGCACTTCACCATCGACCTCAGCCACGCCTCGACGGCCCGCGCGGACGCGATGCAGATGGTCGACCGCATGGCCGACCGCCTGGGCCACGTCCATCTCGCCGACGGAAACGGTTCGGCCAAGGACGAGCACCTGGTCCCCGGGCGCGGCTCGCAGCCCTGTGCCGAACTGCTGGAACGGCTCGCACTGACCGGCTTCGACGGACACGTCGTCATCGAGGTCAACACCCGGCGCGCGATGTCCGACGCCGAACGGGAAGCCGACCTGGCGGAGGCCCTGGCCTTCGCCCGACTCCACCTCGCGTCGGCCTCGGCCCCGACCCCGTCCCGGGCCCCGACCTCGTCCCGGGACCCGTCCCCGTCCCCGTCCCCCTCCTCTGCCTCGGCTCCCGCCCCGTCCCCGTCCCCGTCGCGGGGGCGGCGTTCGGCGAAGGCGCGTCGCCGGTGACCGGCGTCACCGCCCGCGGGCGCGGCCGTCCCCCACGGGCCGAGTCGGCCGACACCCGCGACCGCATCCTGACCGCCGCCCGCGAGGAGTTCTCCGAGCGGGGCTACGAGAAGACGTCCGTGCGCGGGATCGCGAAGGCGGCCGGAGTGGACTCGGCGCTGGTCCACCACTACTTCGGCACCAAGGAGCAGGTCTTCGAGGCCGCGATCGAGGTGGCCTTCGCGCCGGCGCTGGACGCCCCGGCAGCCGTCGCCGACGGACCGCTGGACCAGGTCGGCGAACGCCTCGCCCGCTTCGTCCTCGGCGTCTGGGAGAACCCCACCACCCGCAAGCCGCTCCTGGCGATCGTCCGTTCCGCCGTGAACAACGACACCGCGGCCGCCGTCTTCCGCCGTCTGGTCGCCTCCCAGCTGCTGCGCCGCATCGCCGTCCAGCTCGACCTGCCGGACCCCGAGCTGCGCGCCGAACTGGCGGCTGCGCAGCTGGTGGGCTGCGCGATGCTGAGGTACGTGATCAAGGTCGAGCCGCTGGCCTCGGCGGACCTGGAGCTGATCATCGCCCGCGTGGCGCCGGTCGTCCAAGGGCACCTGACCGGGCCGTGACCCGCCGGGCCCCGCCGCGACCGCTGGTGTCGCCGCGGCGGCGGGCGGGACGGAGGCCGAGCGGGCGGACGGCAGTCGAGGCGGTGGGCGGACGCCGAGGGGGTGGGTGGACGCCGAGGCGGTGGGTGGACGGCCGCCGAGACGTTCGTCCCGCATTCCGGACACCTTGTCCCGCCCCCTGGATGACCGGCGTACGCTCATGAGCAGCCCTATCTGTCTGAAGGAGCGAGCGACGATGCCCGAGCTGAGGTCCCGCACAGTCACCCACGGACGCAACATGGCGGGCGCCCGCGCCCTTATGCGCGCCTCCGGTGTACCCGGTGCGGACATCGGCCGGAAGCCGATCATCGCGGTGGCGAACAGTTTCACCGAGTTCGTGCCCGGCCACACGCACCTCCAGCCGGTCGGCCGCATCGTCAGCGAGGCCGTCCGGGAGGCCGGCGGCATCCCGCGCGAGTTCAACACGATCGCCGTCGACGACGGCATCGCGATGGGCCACGGCGGCATGCTCTACAGCCTGCCCTCCCGCGACCTGATCGCGGACAGCGTGGAGTACATGGTCGAGGCGCACTGCGCGGACGCCCTGATCTGCATCTCCAACTGCGACAAGATCACCCCCGGCATGCTGAACGCGGCCCTGCGCCTGAACATCCCCACGGTCTTCGTCTCCGGCGGCCCGATGGAGTCCGGCCGGGCCACCCTCGTCGACGGCACGGTCCGCACGCTCGACCTGGTCGACGCGATCTCCGACGCGGTCAACGACAAGATCTCGGACGAGGACATCCTCCGCATCGAGGAGAACGCCTGTCCGACCTGTGGCAGCTGTTCCGGCATGTTCACCGCCAACTCGATGAACTGCCTGACCGAGGCCATCGGCCTCTCCCTTCCCGGCAACGGCTCGGTGCTGGCCACCCACACGGCCCGCAGGGCGCTGTACGAGGACGCCGGCCGCACGGTGATGGACATCACCCGCCGCTACTACGAGCAGGACGACGAGACGGTCCTGCCGCGCAACATCGCCACCATCGCGGCCTTCGAGAACGCCATGGCCCTCGACATCGCGATGGGCGGCTCGACCAACACGATCCTGCACCTCCTCGCCGCCGCCCAGGAGGCGGGCGTGCCGTTCGGCCTGGAGGAGATCAACGAGGTCTCGCGCCGCGTGCCGTGCCTGGCGAAGGTCGCGCCGAACGTCGCGAAGGACCGCACGTACTACATGGAGGACGTGCACCGCGCCGGCGGCATCCCCGCCCTGCTCGGCGAGCTGCACCGCGCGGGCCTGCTCAACGAGGACGTGCACTCGGTCCACAGTCCGTCCCTGGGGGACTGGCTGAAGACCTGGGACGTGCGCGCCGGCTCGCCGTCCCCCGAGGCCCTGGAACTGTGGCACGCGGCCCCCGGCTGCGTCCGCTCCGCCGAGGCCTTCTCGCAGTCCGAGCGCTGGGAGGCGCTGGACGTGGACGCCGAGGGCGGCTGCATCCGCTCCGCCGAGCACGCCTACAGCGAGGACGGCGGCCTCGCCGTCCTGCGCGGCAACCTCGCCGTCGACGGCTGCGTGGTCAAGACGGCCGGCGTCGACGAGTCCATCTGGACCTTCGAGGGCCCGGCCGTCGTCTGCGAGTCGCAGGAGGAGGCCGTCGAGAAGATCCTCAACAAGCAGGTGACCGACGGCGACGTCGTCGTCATCCGCTACGAGGGTCCCAAGGGCGGCCCGGGCATGCAGGAGATGCTCTACCCGACGTCCTTCCTCAAGGGCCGCGGCCTCGGCAAGACCTGCGCGCTGGTCACCGACGGCCGTTTCTCCGGCGGCACCTCGGGCCTTTCGATCGGCCACGCCTCGCCCGAGGCGGCCTCCGGCGGCACGATCGCCCTGGTCGAGGACGGCGACCGCATCCGCATCGACATCCCGAACCGCACGATCGAGCTCCTCGTCGACGACGCCGAACTGGCCCGGCGCGAGGCGGCCCTCGGCGGGGTCTACGCCCCGAGGAACCGCGAACGCAAGGTCTCCGCCGCGCTGCGCGCCTACGCCGCGATGGCGACCAGCGCCGACAAGGGTGCGGTGCGGGACGTGTCGAAGCTGGGCTGACGCCCGGCCGGTGATCCCGCGAGGTCTCTCGCGCGGTGTTCCGCGACGGTTCCCGCGCGCGCGAAGGTTTCCGTGAGGTTCCCGAGGGCCGTCTCCGTGACACGGAGACGGCCCTCGGCGCGTCTCACCAGCCCGCCGGATCCCGGCCGTCCACCGCGAAGACGGTTCCGTCGGGAGCGCCGGCGTAGACCCGGCCGCCGACCGCCTCGGGGGCGGGCAGCGTGGCCACCACCCGGTCCGAGTGGGCGCCGAGCCGCAGCGCCGTCTGCCCGACGAGCTCGCCGTCGACCGCGTCCACGGCGAGGAGACGGCCGTCGGCGGCGCTGAAGTAGACGTGACCGTCGTCGGCGGTCGGCGCCGAACCCCGGCTCACGGCCGTCTGCAGGGACCACACCTCCTTGGCCGCGACCGTGTCGACGGCCGCCAGCGTCCCGTCGAAGGCCAGCAGGTACAACCGGTCCCCGCGTACCGCGGCTTGCGGCTCCTGGAGCGCGACGCCGAGCCGCACCCGCCGCGCCGCCCCGTCCCGAGGGTCGAAGCGGACCACGGCGTCGACCGTGCCGTAGCCGCCGCCCTGGGACAGCAGGACCGCACTGCCGCCCGCGGTGCCCACGAGGGTGAGCGTGCCGTCGAGCCGCTCCTGCCAGCGCACCTTCCCGGTGACGGGATCCACGGCCGTGATCCGGGTGTGCCCGTCGTCCGACGCGCTCGACGCGTACGCCAGCGGATCACCGGGGAACGACGTGAAATAAGGCTCGCTCACCCCCGGGATCCGGCGGCTCCAGGTCTTCTCGCCGGTCGCCGCGCGCACGCCGGTGACCGTGCCGTCCGCCGCGGTCAGCAGCAGGGTGTCGCCGACGGCGCGCAGACTCTCGTACCCCGACATCTCCTGCTGCCAGCGCGTGGCGCCGGAGGCCGGGTCCAGCGCCTCGACGAGCCGGCCCGCGTGGGTGACCACCAGCGCCAGTCCGCCCGCGAGCACGGGCGCCTCGCTCGGCCGGTCGACGTCGGCGAGCGGATGCCGCCACAGCACGCGCCCGTCGGCGGCGTCCAGCGCGGACACCAGCCCCGACTGCGCGCAGAACAGCCGCTCCGCGTCGGACGTGCACAGCGGCATGCCGCCCGCTCCGGCGCGCGCGCCCGTCCCGGCGTCGGCCGCGGCCGGCCGGACGCTCCAGGGGCTGAAGGCGGGCGACGCGGAGTGCGAGCCGGCCGCGCCTGCCCGCACGCCACGGCCCTGGTCGCCGTCGCCGAGCAACTGCGTGACGCCGAACGCGCCGCCCGCGAGGACGACGACCAACGCGCCGGCCGCGAGGACGACCGGCCTGCGCCGCCTCCGAACCCCGAACCGGCCGCGCGCCGAAGGACCCGGCCCCGGCCCCGGTCCCGGCCGCGACGCCGATCCCGACGGCCACTCCCGCTCAGGCCGCGATCCGTGCCCAGGCCGTGATCCGTGCTCGTGCTCGGGTGGCGCTTCCCGCTCAGGCCGTGATCCGTGCTCAGGCCGTGATCCGTGCTCGTGCTCGTGCTCGGGTGGTGCTTCCCGCTCAGGCCGTGACTCCGTCACCCGCCCGGGCTCGGCCCCCCGCTCGGACTCCACCGCCGAGGACGTTGCCGGAGCTGCCGGGACTGCCGCGTCCGACCGGTCCGCCGGGGACGACGACCCCGACCAGGCTCCGACGCCCGGCGAGGCCCCCTCGCCCGCCGGGCCTCCCGCGCCGGCCGGATCCGTCTCGCTCTCTCCGAGGGTCCGCTGCGCCGGTATGAACGACTGCGTGTCGTACGAGGCCGCCACCGACCGCAACTCCAGCATCAACTCGTCCGGAGTGGGCCGGTCCTCGGGCTCCTTGGCGAGGCAGCGCGAGACCAGCGACGCGAGACTCTCCGGCACGCCGGTCAGATCCGGCTCGTCGTGGACGACCTGGTAGGCGACGACGTACGGGCTGTCGGAGTCGAACGGCCCGCGTCCCGTCGCCGCGTGCACCATCACCGACCCCAGCGCGAAGACGTCGGCGGCCGGCCCGACCTCGCGGGGTCGACGGAACTGCTCCGGTGCCATGAACGGCGGTGTGCCGATCAACTTGCCGGTCTCGGTGCGCAGTTCGCTGTCCTTGGGCCGGGAGATGCCGAAGTCGATCACCTTCGGACCGTCCTCGGCGAGCAGCACGTTGCTCGGCTTCAGATCCCGGTGGACGACCCCCACGCGGTGGATGTCCCGCAGCGCCTCGGCGAGTCCGGCCATCAGCCGCCGCAACTCACCCGGCCTCATCGGCCCGTTCCGCTTCACCTGCTCGGCGAGCGTCGAACCGGGGATGAACAGGGTTGCCATCCAGGGGCGTTCGGCCTCCGGGTCGGCGTCGACGACGGGCGCGGTGAACGCCCCGCTCACCCGGCGGGCGGCCGCCACCTCCTGCCGAAAACGGCCCCTGAACTCGGCGTCCCGTGCGAACTGGGCGTGCACGACCTTGACCGCGACCTTCATCCCGGAGGTGCTGTGGGCCAGGTGCACGACCCCCATGCCACCGGAGCCCAGGCATTCCCGCAGGCGGTAGTGGCCGGCGTACTCCGGAAGTTCCGCTTCCGCGCCCACCCCGGTGTTGCGCTGTGGCGACATGGACCACCCCCGTGCTGTTCAACCGCGCGCGCGACGCACGGAGCCTAGTCGATGACTCGTCCGTGACAGAGGCGGCTTGCTAGCCTCCGTGTGCGAATCCTGTACAGGTGTTTCATTGTGGGTTTCGGGGGAATCAACGGGGCCCCATGGCAGTCATGGGGTCCGACGGGGGAGGTTTTTGCATGTCTGTGGACAGTGTGGAAGTGGAAGAGACCGAAAGCGTCACGACGGCGGCTGTCACGACGGCGGCTGTCACGACGGCTGCCGTCACGACGGCGGCGCTCACCTATTACCCGGTCGCCCCGGGCGTCCGGGTGAACGTCCGCAGCGGCCCGGGCACCGGCTACTCGGTCGTCAGGGTCCTGGCCGAGGGGGTCAAGGTCCCGATCCTGTGCCAGACGCCGGGCGCGTCGGTCTCCGGCCCGTACGGCACGACGAACATCTGGGACAACATCGCGGACGGCCAGTTCGTCTCGGACGCGTACGTGCGCACGGGCAGCGACGGCTACGTCGCCTCGCGCTGCGCCTGATCCGACGCCGGCGGGCCGCCCGGAGCGTCCTCACGAGAGGTTCCGGGCGGCCCGCCCGTAAGCCCGCGTCCGCCCGGAGCCATAATCGTCCCGTGAGCGACGAAAACGGCACCCCGGACACTTTGGCGGGCTCCCGGAGCGCCCCGACCGGCCGGGCGGCCGGAACCCCCGCCGCCGACGCCGGGCCGGGGGCCGGTCCTCGCCCGGAGCCGCTGCGCTTCTTCGGCACCACCTGGGTGGACCACGACCCCGGCCTCCGCGGCTACGCGGTCCGACGGGTCGCCGCGGCCGCGGGCTCCCTCGTCGCCGTCGCCGTCTCCTGCCTCGTCCTGCGCCTCGCCTACCAGGGCATCGCCATCGCCGACCTCGGCGGCTTCGTGATCCTCCTGGTCGTCGTGATGTTCGCGGTTTGCAGCGCCCTCGCCTTCCGCCACACCTGGGACGGCTTCACCAAGCGCCCCGACCCCGACCGCCAGGCCTCGCTGCGCGGCCTGCTGGCCATCGGCTTCGTCGGCTCGCTCCTCGCCTACTTCTTCCGCACCCTCACCGAGGCCCCCGGCGAGGGCCTTCACCGCGCGGAACACGAAGAGGCCCGCCGCCGCCACGCCCACCGCACCACCCGCCGCACCGGCAACCCGTCGAAGAAACGCCCCAGGAACTGACCTCGCAGGCCGCTCCGACGGCCAGGCCGCTCCGCAGGCTGCTCCGACGCCGGCCGCTCGGACGGCCAGGCCGCTCCGACGCAGGCCGCTCCGACGCTGGCCGCCCCGATGCCGGCCGCTCCGACGCTGGCCGCCCCGATGCAGGCCGCTCCGACGCCGGCCTCCCCGATGCCGGCCGCCCCGACGCCGGCCGCTCCGGCGGCTGCCGCTCCGGCCCCCGCCTCCCTCCCGAGTCGGCGGTTCGCGTCCGGGTCAGCGTCGGGGTCCGCGTTCGGGCCCGGGCCCCAGGCCGAGCCCCAGGCCCGAGCCCCAGGCCCGGGACCACGCCCAGGCCCGGCCGGCAGAGACCTCCGGCCGCCGCCCGCCCAACCCTGACGCCCATGGGTTCGTAAACCCGTTTCCCTCCCCGCGCGCCCCCGCGAGCATGGCTCCATGACGGTCTCCTCCCACGCAGCCCGAGCCCACTCCTTCAACTCAGCCGCGGCCCAGTACGCCGCCAACCGCCCGTCCTACCCGAGCACCCTCCTCGACGCGATCGAGGAGCTCGCCGGCCGCCCTCTCGCCGGCGCACGGGTCGCGGACGTCGGGGCCGGCACCGGCATCTCGACCGCTCTCCTGCGCGCTCGCGGTGCGGACGTCGTCGCGGTCGAACCCGGCGAGGGCATGGCCGCGCAGTTCCGCCGCGTCCTGCCCGAGGTGCCGGTCGTCCGGGGCGACGGCAACCACCTCCCGCTGGCGGACGCCTCCCTCGACTTCCTCACCTACGCCCAGTCCTGGCACTGGACCGACCCGGCCCGCGCGGTCCCGGAGGCCCTGCGCGTGCTGCGTCCGGGCGGGGCGCTGGCGCTGTGGTGGAACACCGACGCCCCGGACGTGCCCTGGCTCGCCGATCAGGCCCGCCGCATCGCCCGGCACTTCGGGCAGGAGGTTCACGGAGCCGACAGAGACGTCAGCGCCCGTACGGTCGACCCCTCGGGCCGTCTGGACCCGGTCCGCCGCGAGGTCCGCTGGAGCCGCCGCGTCCCGATGGACACGCACCTGGCCAACATCGGCAGCCACTCGGTCTTCCTGGTCCAGGGCGAGGAGGCGACCGCGGCCTTCCTCGCCGAGGAGCGCGAGCACCTGACGCGGGTCTTCCCCGACGGACTCGTCGAAGAGGTCTACGACGTCGTCCTGCTGCTCGCGACCAACGCCGGCGCCTGACCCCCTCCCGCACGGCACCGAGGGCACCGGCCTCCGCACGGCACCGAAGGCACCGGCCTCCGCACGGCACCGAAGGCACCGGCCTCCATACGGCACCGAAGGCACCGGCCTCCACACGGCACCGAAGCACCGGCCCCCGCACCGCACCGAAGGCAGGGGCCCCCGCACCCGCACCCAAGGCACCGGCCCCCCGCACCCCCACCGGCCCCTTCCGCCCCCACCCCTCCGACACCTGAGCCCGCGCGGCGGCCCACCTCCAGGGCCGCCGCGCACGTGTGTTCGCCACGCCCACGCCACTTGACGCCTCACCGCCCCGCGAGCATTATTCATCGCATGATGAATTTTAGGCCCGGCTCCCGCCCGCCCGACTCCCGCCCGCCCGACCAGGAAGCGCCGCGCACCGACCAGCAGAACCCGCTGCGGACCGCCCCCGGCGGCTCCGGCGATCACGGCGACCCCGCCCAAGCCGCCGCGCCCGCAGTGCGCGCCGAGAACCTCACCGTGGTCCGCGGCCCCCGCACCGTGCTGCGCTCCCTCGACTTCACCGTCCCGCGCGGCCAGATCACCGGCCTCCTGGGCCCTTCCGGCTGCGGCAAGTCGACCCTCATGCGCGCCGTCGTCGGCACCCAGGCGAAGGTCGCCGGCACCCTCGACGTCCTCGGCCGGCCCGCCGGGCACGCCGCGCTCCGCAGCCGCATCGGCTACGTCACCCAGGCACCCTCCGTCTACGACGACCTGACGATCCGCCAGAACCTGGACTACTTCGCGGCGATCCTCGACCCCGGCCGAGCGGCAGCGGACCGCCGCCACGAGAACGTCACCCGCGCGATCTCCGACGTCGACCTGGCGACCCACGTCGACACGCTGGCCGGCAACCTCTCCGGCGGCCAGCGCAACCGGGTCTCCCTGGCCGTGGCCCTGCTGGGCGCGCCGGAGCTCCTGGTCCTCGACGAACCCACCGTCGGCCTCGACCCCGTCCTGCGCCGCGACCTGTGGACCCTCTTCCACGACATCGTCGCGAGCCGCGGCGCGGCCCTCCTGATCTCCTCCCACGTCATGGACGAGGCCGAGCGCTGCCACCGCCTCCTCCTCATGCGCGAGGGCCGGATCCTCGCCGACGCCACCCCCGACGACCTGCGCGCCCGCACCGGCGCCGACACCGTCGAAGCGGCCTTCCTGCGCCTGGTCGACGACGCCACCGAGACGACCCGAGCGATGGAGAGCACCCGATGAGCACCACCACGCCCCCCGCCACGCCCGCCCCCGCGCCCCCCGCACCCGCTGCGGCCTCCGCCGGCGGCCTGAACCTCTCCCGCACCACCGCCACCGCGGTCCGCGTCCTGCGCCAACTGCGCCACGACCCCCGCACGATCGCGCTGCTGATCCTCATCCCCTGCGTGATGCTGTTCCTGCTGCGCTACGTCTTCGACGGCAGCCCCCGCACCTTCGACGGCATCGGCGCGTCCCTCCTCGGGGTCTTCCCGCTGATCACGATGTTCCTGGTGACCTCCATCGCCACCCTGCGCGAACGCACCTCGGGTACCCTCGAACGCCTCCTCGCCATGCCGCTGGGCAAAGGGGACCTGATCGCCGGCTATGCGCTCGCCTTCGGAGCCCTCGCGATCGTCCAGTCGGCCCTCGCCACAGGCCTCGCCGTCTGGTTCCTCGACCTCGACGTCACGGGCAGCCCCTGGCTCCTGCTGCTGGTGGCCCTGCTGGACGCGCTGCTCGGCACGGCTCTCGGCCTCTTCGTCTCCGCCTTCGCGGCCTCGGAGTTCCAGGCCGTCCAGTTCATGCCGGCGGTGATCTTCCCCCAGCTCCTCCTGTGCGGTCTCTTCGCCCCCCGTGACACCATGCACCCCGCCCTGGAGGCCGTCTCCGACGTGCTGCCCATGTCGTACGCGGTCGACGGCATGAACGAGGTCCTCACCCACACCGACATGACGGCCACCTTCGTCCGGGACGTCCTCATCGTCGGCGGCTGCGCCCTGCTGGTCCTGTTCCTCGGAGCGGCGACGCTACGACGCCGAACCCCCTGACCGCACCCCCCGGAGCCCGCCCGGAGCCCGCCCCGACCTCGCCGGGAGCCCGCCCCGACCTCGCCGGGAGTCCGCCCCGACCTCGCCGGGAGCCTGCCCTGAGCCCGCCCGGAGCCCGCCCCGACCTCGTCGGGAGCCCGTCCGCCCACCGGACATCCCGGCCCACCCCCCGCCCCCGGTGCGAGGATGACCCCGGACGACGACGGACGACGCACCCTCCGGAGGACCCCCCAGCCATGACCCAGAAAGTCGCAGTCCTCGGCACCGGCAAGATCGGCGAGGCCCTCCTCAGCGGGATGATCCGAGGCGGCTGGCGCCCCGCCGACCTCCTCGTCACCGCCCGCCGCCCCGAACGCGCCGAGGAACTCCGCACCCGGCACGGAGTCACCCCGGTCTCCAACGCCGAGGCCGCCAAGACCGCCGACACCCTGATCCTCACGGTCAAGCCGCAGGACATGGGCGCCCTCCTCGACGAGCTCGCCCCGCACGTCCCCGCCGACCGCCTGGTCATCAGCGGCGCCGCCGGCATCACCACCGCCTCCATCGAGGAGCGCCTGGCCGCCGGCACCCCCGTGGTCCGCGTCATGACGAACACCCCCGCCCTCGTCGACGAGGCCATGTCCGTCATCTCCGCCGGCACCCATGCCACCGCCGGCCACCTCGCCCACACCGAGGAGATCTTCGGCGCCGTCGGCAAGACCCTCCGCGTCCCCGAGTCCCAGCAGGACGCCTGCACCGCCCTCTCCGGATCCGGCCCGGCGTACTTCTTCTACCTGGTCGAGGCCATGACGGACGCCGGCATCCTGCTCGGCCTGCCCCGCGACAAGGCCCACGACCTCATCGTCCAGTCCGCGATCGGCGCCGCGACGATGCTCCGCGACAGCGGCGAGCACCCGGTCAAGCTCCGCGAGAACGTCACGTCACCCGCGGGCACGACCATCAACGCCATCCGCGAACTGGAGAACCACGGCGTGCGGGCCGCCCTCATCGCCGCCTTGGAGGCCGCCCGCGACCGCAGCCGTGAACTGGCCGCCGGCAAGAAGGACTGACCTCCCGCACCGGAGCTCGGGGCACGGCCGGAGGAGCGGTCAGCCGCCGGCCGCCGCCACGATCTCCTTCGTCGTCACCACCCGCGCGAACCCGCCCCCGTGCAGCGAGACCGCCGAGGCCTGCGCGATCTCGTCCGCACCGCGCCGCCATCCGAACGGCCCCTCCAGATCGAACGTGTAGGTCGCGTCGTAGGCGAACAGCACGTCGTACCCGAGGTTGCCGCCCATCCGCGCCGTCGTCTCGGCGCACATGTTCGTCTGGATCCCGGCCACCACGATCTGCGAGATCCCCCGCCCCGTCAGCCAAACCCCCAGATCGGGCGTCCCGAGGAAGGCCGAGTTGACGGTCTTCGTGACGAGCAGCTCGGCCCCGGCCCCCTTCCCGCGCCTCTCCTCCACGTACTTCTTGAAGTCGTTCCCCGGGTACCCCGACCGCAACGGCGACTCCGGCTTCACCGAGTCGTGCCGCACGAAGACGACCGGCCGTCCCGACCCCTGCCACACGTCGACGAGGACGGCGATGTTGTCGTCGGCCCCGGGATTGTTCCGCGCCCCCCAGTAATCCAGCTCCTCGAAGCCCTTCTGCACGTCGACGACCACCAGCGCTGCGTTCTCTGCGATGTCCATGCCCACGATCCTGCCGCCGGGCCGACCCGCTCCCCAGAGTCCGCGAAGCCATCGATCGATGGTTTACTGCCACCCATGAAGCCCGCGTACCGGGTCGCCCTCGTCGCCTTCCCCGGCATCCGCGCCTTCGACGTCTCCGTCATCACCGAGGTCTGGGGCACCGACCGGACCGACCGCGGCGTCCCCGCCTTCGACCTGCGCCGAGTCGCGGCCGACGAGACGGCCATCCTGATGCGCGGCGGCCTCGCCCTGCTGCCCGACCGCCCCCTCGACTGGCTCTCCCGAGCCGACCTCGTCCTGGTCCCCGGCCTGGACGACCACCTCACCCCCGCGCCCGCCCCCGTCCTGGACGCACTGCGCGACGCCCACGCGCGGGGCACCACGCTCGCCGCACTCTGCGGCGGAGCCTTCACCCTCGCCCAGGCCGGGCTGCTCGACGGCCGCCGGGCGATCACCCACTGGAACCTCGTCGACCTCCTGCGCACCCACCACCCCCAGGTCACCGTCGTCCCCGACGCCCTCTTCATCGAGGACGACAACATCTGGACCGCCGCCGGCACGGCAGCCGGCATCGACCTCTGCCTCCACCTGGTCCGCCGCTCCCACGGCGCGGAACCCGCCGCCGCCATCGCCCGCTCGATGGTCACCGCTCCCTTCCGCACCGGCACCCAGGCCCAGTTCATCGAACACCCCACCCCCCGCGCGGACCGCGACGCCGACACCCTCGCCGCCGTCCGCGAACACGCCCTGCGCCACCTGCACGAACCGCTCAGCGTCGCCGACCTCGCCGCGCACGCCGGCATGTCCCCCCGCAGCTTCGCCCGCCACTTCACCGCGGCGACCGGGGCCACCCCGCTGCGCTGGCTCCTCGACCAGCGCATCGCCGCCGCCCAGAAGCTCCTCGAACGCACCGACCTCCCCATGCCCGAGGTGGCCCGGCGCGCCGGCTTCGGCAGCGAGGTCACGATGCGCCAGCACTTCGTATCGCGCCTCGCCACCAGCCCCCGCGCCTACCGCGCCGCGTTCAGCCCCGCCTCCGGCACGGACTTCGGCACGGAGTCAGACACGAACTCAGACAAGGATTCCGTCAGCGGCGGAAGCAGCCCGATCGCGCGATAGGCGCCGTCCACCACGGGCCGCGCCATGCCCCGCGCCTTCTCGGCCCCGTCCCGCAGCACCTTCTCCACGTACCCCGGGTCGGCGCACAGCTCCTGGTGCCTGGCCCGCAAGGGCCGCAGCACCTCCACCACCGCGTCGGCCGTGTCCTTCTTCAGATCCCCGTACGACGTGTACCCGGCGCTCAACGCCTCCGGGTCGCCGCCCGTGCACGCGGCGAGGATCTCCAGCAGGTTGGCGACACCGGGCCGCCCCGCACGGTCGTACACGACCTCCCGCCCACTGTCGGTGACAGCCCGCATCACCTTCTTGCGGACGACGTCGGGCTCGTCCAGCAGATAGACGATCCCGGGCCCGAAGTCGTCGCTCTTGCCCATCTTCGACGCCGGCTCCTGCAGGTTCATCACCCGAGCCGCCACCGGCGGGAGCGTCGCCTTCGGCACGACGAACGTGTGCCCGTACCGCTGGTTGAACCGCACCGCCAGATCCCGGGCCAGTTCCACGTGCTGCGCCTGGTCGTCGCCGACCGGCACCTCGTCGGCGGCGTAGGCCAGGATGTCGGCCGCCATCAGTACGGGATACGTCAGCAAGGACAGCCGTACGCTGCCCCCGCGCTCCCGCTCCCGCGCGGCCTTCTCCCTGTACTGGATCATGCGCCGCATCTCGCCGTCCGTGGCCACGCACTCCAGCAGATACGACAACCGCGCGTGTTCGTCCACATGACTCTGGACGAACACGGTGCACAACCGGGGATCCAGGCCGGCCGCCAGCAACAGCGTCGCCGCCTGCCGGCTCAGCCGTCGCACCCGCGCCGGATCGTGCTCCACGGTCAGCGCGTGCAGATCGACCACGCAGAACAACGAGTCGGCCCGGTGCTGATCGACCTCGGCCCACTGCCGCAGCGCCCCCAGGTAGTTCCCCAGCGTCAGGTGCCCGGTCGGCTTGATCCCGCTGAAAACCCGCTTCATCTCTCCACCTCCTGGTCGGGACCGCCGCTCCGGTCGGCCGACCCCCGGTGACCCTGGAGGGGGAAACGAGAACGGCCGCCGAAACGGCGGCCGTCGAGTGCATACGCGAGAACGGCCGCCGTCAGGCGGCCCACCACAGCTGGGTGCACGTACTCGTAGTCATGTCGGCCAGACTACGCCCAGGAGTGCCGCAGGGACATGAGTTGACACGCCCGTACCGCGTACGTAGTGTTCTCCGAGTTGTCCGACGTGAGCGCCGACTCCGGTCGGTCCCCGGACAGCCATTCCGCAGGTACCAGCCACTTCTCGATGTGCAGTCCTTTCGGCTGCCGTCGCGTCGGTAGGCGTGCGTATTCGCGAAATGAGGAATCCGCGTTCGAAAGGGCGCAGGACCCCGATTGGCTTTGGGGGCCGGGAATCCGCTAAAGTCTCACTCGTCGGAACGGCCCAACAGCCGGGAAGACAAACCCCTCTGACTGGGAATCAGCGCCGAAAGGATCTGATAGAGTCGGAACCGCCGGAAAGGAAACCGCGAGAAAAGCGGGAACCTGGAAAGCGCCGAGGAAATCGGACCGGGAAACGGTCTGATAGAGTCGGAAACGCAAGACCGAAGGGAAGCGCCCGGAGGAAAGCCCGAGAAGTTCGGGTGAGTA
>NZ_JBHVYK010000095.1:23364-29164 GCF_042880855.1 Streptomyces sp. NPDC058291 | reverse complement strand
TTGGACTTTCGTCGGCTGCGTCTGATGTTTATATGAGACTGGTTGTGTTTATGAGACTGCGTTGTGCGTGGGCGGCGACCCCTGGTCGCGGCCCTCGCTCGTGTGTGTGTGGGGCATCTCTCCCCGGTCCAAGATCGCGCAGGTCAACGGCGCCGGCCGGAGGCCCGGGGAGCCCCGGACGGCCTCACCCGGTGGCCGACACACCGGGGCGTGCCTAGCGTCATACTAAAATATCCGGCTTGTTACCGAGCTGGACCGGACAACCCCAGGCAGACCTGCGGGCCCGCCGGCGCACCGGAGGCTTCCGGGATCGAGACGCGAGGACCGATGGCAGCCACACACGAGGGCAGCGCTCTCGGCCTGCTCGACGAGGAAACGCGTGCACAGCTCGGCGACACCGCCCGCTTCTCCGGCGGCCCCCCGGCCTCGCCCCGCACCCTGGTCGACGTCTTCGACGCGACGGTGAGGTCGTTCCCGGACGAGCCGGCCCTGGACGACGGCGTCACCCCCCTCACCTACCGCGCCCTCGCCGTCGAGGTGGAGAACCTCCGGCGCCGGCTGGCCGCCGCCGGGGTCGGACTCGGCGACCGGGTCGGCGTCCGCGTCCCCTCGGGCACCAACGACCTCTACGTGGCGGTCCTGGCCGTCCTCGCCGTCGGGGCCGCCTATGTCCCGGTGGACGCCGAGGACCCCGACGAGCGGGCGGAGCTGGTGTTCGGGGAGGCGCAGGTGCGGGCCGTCGTCGGCGCCGGCCACGAGATCACCGTCCACGGCGCGTCCGAGGCCGCGGCCGCCCGTCCCGGCGCCGGGCACGACGCCTGGATCATCTTCACCTCCGGCTCCACCGGAAAGCCCAAGGGCGTCGCCGTCAGCCACCGCAGCGCCGCCGCCTTCGTGGACGCCGAGGCCGCCCTGTTCCTCACCGAGGAGCCGATCGGGCCGGGCGACCGGGTCATGGCCGGGCTGTCGGTGGCCTTCGACGCCTCCTGCGAGGAGATGTGGCTCGCCTGGCGGCACGGCGCCTGTCTGGTGCCCGTACCCCGTTCCCAGGTCCGCAGCGGCGCCGATCTGGGGCCCTGGCTGGTCGAGCAGGAGATCACGGTCGTCTCGACGGTGCCGACGCTGGCCGCGCTGTGGGAGCCGGAGACCCTCACCGACGTACGGCTGCTGATCTTCGGCGGCGAGGCCTGCCCGCCCGAGCTGGTGCAGCGCCTGGTGACGGAGGGACGGGAGGTCTGGAACACGTACGGGCCGACCGAGGCGACCGTGGTCGCCTGCGCCGCTCTCCTGTCCGGCGAGGAGCCCGTCCGGATCGGGCTGCCGCTGCGGGGCTGGGAACTGGCCGTGGTGGACGAGGCCGGCGAGCCCGTGCCGTTGGGCGGCACCGGACAGCTGGTGATCGGCGGCGTGGGGCTCGCGCGGTACCTGGACGCCGAGAAGGACGCGGAGAAGTACGCGCCGCTGGAGTCGCTGGGCTGGGAGCGGGCGTACCGCAGCGGCGATCTGGTGCGCGCGGACGCCGAGGGCCTCGTCTTCCTCGGCCGGGCCGATGAGCAGATCAAGCTCGGCGGACGGCGCATCGAGCTGGGCGAGGTGGACGCGGCGCTGCAGGCGCTGCCGGGCGTCGCGGGCGCGGCCGCGGCCGTGCGGACCGCGCGCGGCGGCAACCAGCTGCTCGTCGGATACGTCGTCACCCAGGACGGGTGGGACCAGGCGGCAGCCGTGCGGCGACTGCGCGCCGAACTGCCCGCGGCCCTGGTGCCGCTGCTGGCGCCGGTGGCGGACCTGCCGACACGGACGTCGGGGAAGGTCGACCGCAACGCGCTGCCCTGGCCCCTGAAGGGGCTGGAGACCGGCGGCCGCACCGAACAGCTGTACGGCACCGAGGCCTGGCTCGCCGAGCAGTGGACGGAGGTGCTGGGCGTCCCGGTCGCGTCCGCCTCCGACGACTTCTTCGCGATCGGCGGCAGCAGCCTGGGCGCCGCCCAGCTCACCACCCTGCTGCGCACGCGCTATCCCGGCGCCGCCGTGCTGGACGTCTACCAGCGGCCGACCCTGCGCAAGCTGGCCCGCCGGCTGGAGGAATCGGCGCAGGACGACGCGGGCAGCCGCACCATCGCGCCCGTGCCGAGGCGGACCCAGTTCCTGCAGCTCGTGCTGTTGCCGCCGCTGTTCGCGCTGCTCGGGCTGCGCTGGACGGTCGCGCTGGCCGCGCTGGGCAATCTGTTGCCCGGGTACGGCTGGCTGCCGACCGCTCCCTGGTGGCTGGTGGCCGCCGGACTCCTGCTGTTCTTCAGCCCGCCGGGCCGGCTCGCGCTCGGCGCGGGCGGGGCGCGGCTGCTGCTGCGGGGCGTGCGGCCCGGCCGCCATCCGCGGGGCGGTTCGGTCCATGTGCGGCTGTGGGCGGCTGAGCGGCTGGCCGATTTCAGCGGGGCGACCTCGCTGACCGGGGGGTGGCTGCAGCGGTACGCGCGGGCGCTGGGCGCCAAGGTCGGCCCGGACGTCGACCTGCACACGCTGCCGCCGGTCACCGGCCTGCTCAAGCTGGGCCGGGGCGCGGCCGTGGAGTCCGAGGTGGACCTGTCCGGGTACTGGCTGGACGGCGACCGGCTGGAGATCGGTTCGGTCAAGGTGGGCGCGCACGCGGTCGTCGGCACGCGCAGCACGCTCTTCCCGGGCGCCCGCGTCGGCAAGCGGGCCCAGGTGGCGCCGGGTTCGGCGGTCGCCGGGCAGGTCCCGACCGGTCAGCGGTGGGCGGGCGCGCCCGCGGTCAAGCTCGGCCGGGCCAAGCGCAACTGGCCCGAGGGGCGGCCGCCGCAGAGCCGCTCCTGGCGGGCGATGTACGGCGTCTCGGGGGTGGGGCTGTCGTTGCTGCCGGTGCTGTCGGGCGCGGCGGCGCTCCTGGTGGCGGGGCTGTTCGTGACGCCGGGCGACGGACTGGGCCCGGCCGTGCGGGGTGCGGCCGTCGCGCTCGTGCCCGCCACGCTGGCCTACGGCGCGGCGTACGCGCTGCTGGTCCTGGTCGCCGTCCGGCTGCTGAGCCTGGGGCTGATGGAGGGCACGCACCCGGCGCACGGGCGGGTCGGATGGCAGGCCTGGACGGTCACCCAGTTGATGGACCGGGCGCGCGAGACGCTGTTCCCGCTGTACGCCGGCCTGGTCACGCCGGTGTGGCTGCGGCTGCTGGGCATGCGGATCGGGCGGGGCGCCGAGGTGTCGACCGTGCTGGCCCTGCCGAGCCTGACGACGGTCGGCGAGGGCGCGTTCCTCGCCGACGACACGCTGACCGCGCCGTACGAGCTGGGCGGCGGCTGGCTGCGGGTCGGGCGCGCGGAGATCGGGCGGCGGGCGTTCCTCGGGAACTCGGGGATGACCGCGTCGGGCCGGTCGGTGCCGGACGGCGGGCTGGTGGGCGTGCTGTCGGCGACGCCGAAGAAGGCGAAGAAGGGCACCTCGTACCTGGGGCTGCCGCCGGTGAGACTGCCCCGGAACGCGGCGGGCGGGGACCACAGCCGCACCTACGAGCCGCCCGCGCGGCTGCTGTGCGCGCGGGCGCTGGTGGAGCTGTGCAGGATCGTGCCGGTGCTGTGCTCGACGGCGCTGGGCGTGGCCACCGTGGCCGTGCTGTGCGCGCTGGGGGCGTGGGCGCCGCTGCTGGCGGGACCGGTGCTGCTGGGGGCGGGGGTCGCGGCGGCGGTCGTGTCCGTCGTCGCCAAGTGGCTGCTGGTCGGCCGCCATCGGGCCGCGGAGCATCCGCTGTGGAGCGGCTTCGTGTGGCGCAACGAGCTGGCGGACACGTTCGTCGAGGTGGTGGCGGTGCCGTGGCTGGCGGGCGCGGTGCCGGGGACGCCCGTGATGACGGCGTGGCTGCGCGGGCTGGGGGCGCGGATCGGACGGGGCGTGTGGGTGGAGAGCTACTGGCTGCCCGAGGCGGACCTGGTGACGCTCGGGGACGGCGCCACGGTCAACCGTGGCTGCGTGCTGCAGACTCACCTCTTCCACGACCGGATCTTGCGGACGGATACTGTGGTCCTCCGTGAGGGCGCCACGCTCGGCCCTGGCGGGATCGTGCTGCCCGGCAGCACGATCGGGGCCCGGACGACCCTGGGTCCCGCGTCGCTCGTCATGGCCGCGGAGTCCGTCCCGGACGACACGCGCTGGCTCGGCAACCCGATCGAGGCGTGGCGTCCCTGAGGCGGGGCCGCCCGGAGCCGGTGGGCGGTGTGCCGGCGGCGGGCGGTTCGAGCACAGGTCAGGGAGCGGACGGGGACGTGGCAGTTCAGCAGACGGTCGGGCAGGACCCGTATTTCCCGGCCAACGGCGACCCCCGGTACCGGGTGCACCGCTACGAGCTCGCGCTGGACTACCGGCCGGGTCCGAACCGGCTGTCGGGCGCGGCGCGGATCAACGCGATCGCCGGACGTTCGCCGCTGACCGAGTTCCAGCTGAACCTGGCCGACTTCAAGATCGGCCGGGTGCGGGTGGACGGCCGTCAGCCGCACTACACACATCGGGGCGGCCGGCTGCGGATCCGCCCCGCCAAGCCGGTCCGCGCCGGGGCGGCCTTCACCGTGGAGGTGCACTGGTCGGGCAACCCCAAGCCGGTGAACAGCCCGTGGGGCGACATCGGCTGGGAGGAGCTGGACGACGGGGCGCTGGTGGCGAGCCAGCCCGTGGGGGCGCCGTCCTGGTACCCGTGCAACGACCGGCCCGCGGACAAGGCGTCGTATCTGATATCGGTCACGACGCCGTCGGCGTACGCGGTGGTCGCGGGCGGCCGGCTGCTCACGCGGACGGCGAAGGCCTCGACGACGACCTGGGTGTACGAGCAGTCGGCGCCGACGTCGAGTTATCTGGTGGGTCTGTCCATCGGTGAGTACCAGACCGTCCTGCTGGGCGATCCCGGGCTCGGCGGGGTGCCGCAGCACGGGCACATCCCGGCGCGTCTGCTGGCGGAGTTCTCCCGGGACTTCGCGCGCCAGCCCGGGATGATGCACCTCTTCCAACAGCTCTTCGGGCCCTACCCGTTCGACGAGTACGCGGTCGTGGTGACGGAGGAGGAGCTCGACGTCCCCGTCGAGGCCCAGGGGTTGTCGCTGTTCGGCGCCAACCACGTGGACGGGGCGCGCGGTTCGGAGCGGCTGGTGGCGCACGAGCTGGCGCACCAGTGGTTCGGCAACAGCGTGTCCATCGCCGACTGGCGGCACATCTGGCTGAACGAGGGGTTCGCCAAGTACGCGGAGTGGCTGTGGTCGGAGCGGTCCGGCGGCCGCAGCGCGCAGCGCCTGGCCGCCGTGGCGCACCGGTCGCTGTCGTCGCAGCCGCAGGATCTGCGACTGGCGGACCCCGGCCGCAAGTCGATGTTCGACGACCGGCTCTACGAGCGCGGCGGCCTCACGGTGCACGCGCTGCGTTGCGCGCTGGGCGACGAGGCGTTCTTCCGGATGCTGCGCGCCTGGCTGTCGCTGCACCGGGGCGGCTCGGTGACGACGTCGACGCTCACCGCGCACGTGGCCAGGTTCGCCCCGGAGCCGCTGGACGACCTGTTCGATGCCTGGGTGTACGGGACGGCGCTGCCCCCGCTGCCGGTCCTGCCGGCGGACCGCGGCGCGTGACCGCACCGCGGTCCGCGGTGCGCTCCGCGGGGAGGGCGGTGGCGTAGCTGGGGGCCGGTGGGGGCGTGTCGCACGGTTCCCCGCGCCCCTGGCAGGACGGGTGCGCTCACTGGCCGGGCGGGAGCGGCGAGCCGGGCGGGAGCGGCGGGCCGGGGCAGTGAGCCGACCCGCGTCGCAGCGCTCCG